>NZ_RZSW01000156.1:0-11707 GCF_003997375.1 Mesorhizobium sp. M5C.F.Ca.IN.020.29.1.1
GCATGGAGATGCGCGGCGTCCCGGCAGCGGAGCGCCAGAAGGCGATCGACAAGGTGGCGAAAGTGCTGCAGATCGGCCACCTCTTGCAGCGCAAGCCGAGCCAGCTCTCCGGCGGCCAGCGCCAGCGCGTCGCCATGGGCCGGGCGCTGGTGCGCGACCCCAAGCTGTTCCTGTTCGACGAGCCGCTATCCAACCTCGACGCCAAGCTGCGCGTCGATATGCGCATCGAGATCAAGCGGCTGCACGCGACCACCGGCACGACAATCGTCTACGTTACCCACGACCAGATCGAAGCGATGACGCTGGCCACCAAAATCGCGGTGATGCGCGACGGCGAGGTGCAGCAGTTCGGCACGCCGGCCGAAATCTACAACAACCCGACGAACCTGTTCGTCGCCGACTTCATGGGCTCGCCGGCGATGAACCTGATCCCGGCGACGATCGACGGCAATGGCAATGCGCTTTCCGTGGTGCTCCAGCGCGAGGCGCGCGAGCCGATCTCGCTGCGGCTGGCCGATGCGCCGACGGGTCTGTCGGCATTCCACAGCAAACCGATCATCTTCGGCGTCCGCCCCGAGGCCCTGACCGATCCCGAAGGGGCCGAACGCAACGCATCGAACATCGCCACCGCCGACTGTCACATCGAGGTCGTGGAACCGGCCGGCTCCGACACTTTCGCCGTCACCAACCTGGGAGGCAAAGCTGTGGTGGCGCGTCTACGCGCCGACGCCAACATCCAGCCGGGCACGGTCACGCCGCTCGCCTTCAATCTGACCAAGGCGGTGTTCTTCGATCCGGCGACCGAGAACCGCATCGTCTAGGCCATGACAAACCCGGACATCGTCATCATCGGCTCCGGCATCGGCGGCGCCACGATCGCCTCCGGCCTTGCCGGCAGCGGCGCCTCGATCCTGATGCTGGAGCGCGGCGAGAAGCTGCCGACGACGCCGCACACGCGCGACACACGCGCCATTTTCATCGACGGTCACTACCGGCCAAAGGAAATGTGGCGCGAGGCCGGGGGTGCTGCGTTCAATCCCGGCAACTACTACTATGTCGGCGGCAATTCGAAATTCTATGGCGCGGTGCTGATCCGCTACCGCAGGCAAGATTTTTCCGCCATGGAGCACTATGGCGGCGTCTCACCAGCCTGGCCGTTCTCCTACGAGGAGTTCGAGCCATGGTACTCCAAAGCCGAGCAGCTTTTTCGCGTGCGCGGCGCACTCGGCGAAGACCCGACCGAGCCGTTTCACTCGATCCCCTATGCCTTCGGGCCGGTGCCGGACGAGCCGCCCATCGCCCGCGCCCGAGCCGAACTCAAGGGCCTCGGCCTGCACCCGGCATCGCTGCCGCTCGGCGTCGACATCGATGCCTGGCTAAAGGACGGCAAGACAGGCTGGGACGCATTTCCCAACACCGGAGCCGGCAAGGTCGACGCCCAAACGGGGCCGCTGGCGGCGGCACTTGCCGACCGGAAGGTCGAGCTCGAGACCGGTGCCCATGTCGAATATCTCGAAGCGTCATCGGATGTCAGAACGATCGCCGCCGTTCACTATCGCCAGAATGGCACGCTGAAGAAAGTGACGCCGAAACTGGTGATTCTCTCGGCCGGCGCGGTCAATTCGGCGGTCATCCTGCTGCGCTCGCCCTCTCCTGACGGCAAGGGCCTCGCCAACCGTTCCGACCAGGTCGGCCGCAACTTCATGAACCACAATTCGAGCGCTATGCTGGCGATCGACCCGCGCCGCAGGAACACATCCGTCTACCAGAAGACGCTGATGCTCAACGACTACTATCTGTCCGACGGCAAAGGCGGCAAGCCGCTCGGCAACGTCCAGCTTCTCGGCAAGATCGACGGCCATATCCTGAGGGCCAACGTCAGGCTTGCACCCAAATTCGCGCTGGACTTCATGGCCGGCCACGCCGTCGACTGGTACCTGATGTGCGAGGACCTGCCCGATCCCGAAAGCCGCATCATGGTCGACGGCAAGGATATCGTCATGCAGTGGCGGCGCTCCAACATGCAGTCGCTCGACGGGCTGACCAAGGTGATGCGCGAGAATTTCCGTGCCTGCGGCTATCCGATCGTCCTGTCGCGGCCTTTCGACAAGCGCACGCCGTCGCATCAGTGCGGAACGGTCAAGATGGGCGACGATCCGGCGACCTCGCCGCTCGACCCGTTCTGCCGCTCGTTCGACCACCGGAACCTGTTTGTCGTCGACGCTAGCTTCCTGCCGAACTCGGCGGCGGTCAATCCGGCGCTGTCGATCGCAGCACAAGCACTGCGCGTCGCCGACCACATCCGCAAGACGGAGCTTGTCACATGACCCGCCCGGCAGCCATCGTCACCGGCGGCGCACGCGGCATCGGCCTCGCTTGCGCCGCGGCGCTGGCCGATGCGGGCTTCGACCTCTTTGTCGTGGACCTTGCCGAAAAAGCCGCCGACGGACTTGCCGCTGACATCACCGCCCACGGCGCGAAATTCGCCTATCATTGCGGCGACATCGCCGATCTCGACGGCCATGCAGCGCTGATCGATGCCGCGACAAGCGCCTTCGGTCGCATCGATTGCCTGATCAACAATGCCGGCATCAGCGCGGTCGTGCGCGGCGACCTGCTGGAACTGAGACCAAACAATTTCGACCGGATCCTCAGCATCAATCTGCGCGGCACCGTCTTCCTCAGCCAGGCCGTTGCCAGGGCGATGCTTGCAACGCCGGGTGATTACCCCCGATCGATCATCACCATCACATCGGTCAGCGCCGAAATGGCCTCGCCCGAACGTGCCGACTATTGCATCTCCAAAGCTGGGCTTTCGATGTGGGTAAAGACCCTCGCGCTGCGGCTCGCCGCCGAAAATATCGGTGTGTTCGAGGTGCGGCCGCGCATCATCCGCACCGACATGACATCAGGCGTAACGGCCAAATACGACGCGTTGATCGACGCCGGGCTGGTGCCGGCGAAGCGCTGGGGCGAAGCCGCCGATGTCGGCGCCGCGGTGGCGGCACTCGCCGGCGGCAAGCTCGGCTTTTCGACCGGCTCGATCATCAATGTCGACGGCGCACTGTCGGTGCCGAGGCTGTGAACAGGTGACGCCATGACCGACTACATCATCGTCGGCGCCGGCCCGGCCGGTTGCGTCCTCGCCAACCGGCTGAGCGAAGATCCCTCGCATCAGGTGCTGCTGCTCGAGGCCGGCGGCAAGGACTGGCATCCGCTGATCCATATGCCGGCCGGCTTCGCCAAGATGACCAAGGGCATTGCCGCCTGGGGCTGGTCGACCGTGCCGCAGAGGCACATGAAGAACCGCGTCTTTCGATACACGCAGGCCAAGGTGATCGGCGGCGGCTCCTCTATCAACGCTCAGATCTACACGCGCGGCAATGCCCGCGATTACGACGCCTGGGAGAAGGAAGACGGCCTTGTCGGCTGGGGCTATCGCGACGTGCTGCCCTATTTCAAGCGGGCCGAGAACAACCAGCGCTACGCCAACGATTTTCACGGCGATCAGGGCCCGCTCGGCGTCTCGAACCCGATTGCGCCGCTGCCGATCTGCGAAGCCTATTTCCGCGCCGGACAGGAGATAGGCATTCCGTTCAATCCGGACTTCAACGGGGTAGCCCAAGAAGGCGTCGGCTACTATCAATTGACGCAGAAGGACGCGAGGCGCTCCTCCGCCTCGGTTGCCTATCTCAGGCCGATCCGCGAGCGCAAGAACCTGACCGTCAGGACCAATGTGCTGGTGACGCGCATCGTCATCGACAAAGGCCGCGCCGTCGGCGTCGAGATCATCGACAGGCCGGGCGGTCAGCCGACGATCCTGCGCGCCGAGCGCGAAGTGATCGTCTCGTCCGGCGCCATCGGCTCGCCGAAGCTGCTGATGCAGTCGGGCATCGGCCCGGCCGACCAACTGAAGTCGGTCGGCGTGACGCCGGTCCACGACCTGCCCGGTGTCGGTTCCAACCTGCAGGACCATCTCGACCTGTTCGTCATTGCCGAATGCACTGGCGACCACACCTACGACAACTACGCCAAGCTGCACCGGACGGTGTGGGCCGGCCTGCAGTATCTGCTGCTCAAGAAGGGACCGGTTGCCTCCAGCCTGTTCGAGACCGGCGGCTTCTGGTACGCCGATCCGACCGCCGCCTCGCCCGATATCCAGCTCCATCTCGGCCTCGGCTCCGGCATCGAGGCGGGCGTCGAGAAACTGAAAAATCCGGGCGTGACGCTGAACTCGGCCTTCCTGCGCCCGCGTTCACGCGGCACGGTACGGCTGAACAGTGCCGACCCGGCCGACAGTCCGCTGATCGATCCGAATTACTGGGCTGATCCCCACGATCGCGACATGTCGATCAAGGGGCTCAGGCTGGCGCGCGAGATCATGCGGCAGAAGGCGCTTGCCCCTTACGTGCTGCGCGAGGTGCTGCCGGGACGGACACTCACCAGCGACGACGAGCTGTTCGACTATGCCTGCCGCAGTTCCAAGACCGACCACCACCCTGTCGGCACCTGCCGCATGGGCTATGACGCGATGAGCGTGGTAACGCCCGACCTCAGGCTGCGCGGCATCGAGGGTCTGCGCGTCTGCGACGCCTCGGTGATGCCGCGCATCCCCTCCTCCAACACCAATGCACCGACGATCATGGTCGGCGAAAAAGGCGCCGATCTGATCCTTGGCCGCGAACCGCTGCCGCCGGCCGTGTTTTCCACCAACCAAGCGGCATGAGATCCCAAGAATGACAGGCACTGTGTCTTCGCTCGATTCCGCAATGACGACACCGACGACGAGCGAGCGGCAATCCATGCCGCTCTCGAAGCATTGCGACGGCTGATCGACGGCATGGGCAAGCTCGAATTCAGCGCCAACACCAGCCCAGATCCGTTCGCGCGCGGCTTCACGCACGGCTTCACCATCGACTTCCGCGATGCCGCAGCACGCGACGCCTATCTGATGCATGAGGCTCACAGCCGAGCCGGCGCCCGGCTGGTCACGGCGCTTGAAGGCGGCACGGATGGGCTGATGGTGTTCGATCTGGATATAAGCGCTTAGTTTACCCGAGCCTCAGCGCGACCACCCCGGCAACAATGCTGAGCACGGCTGCACCGCGCCATCCCGTCATCTTCTCGCCGAGCGCAAACACCGAAATCATCATGGCGAACAGGATAGAGGTTTCGCGCAGCGCCGCGACCGAGGCGATCGGCGCCTTGGTCATCGCCCACATCACGATCCAGTAGGCGGCGCCGCTGAGCACGCCGGTGTACACGCCCGCCTTCCAGTCGCGCGCCAGCACCGGCAGCGCCTTTGGTCCGCGAAAGATCAGGCACATCACCAGCGCCCATGCCGCATCACAGACGAACAGCCATGCCGCATAGCTCGATGCAGTTGCGGCCAGCCGCGCGCCGCTGCCGTCTGAAAGCGTATAGCTGGCGATGAAGATCGATGTACCCAGCGCAAAGCCGACGGCACGCGGGTTCAGCCTTTCCAGATGCGCGCCGCCGCGAAACGACAGCACCAGCGTCCCGGCCGACAAAAGAACGATCCCGATGATGGCCAGCGGTGTCGGAACTTCAGCGACAACCACCATGCCGCCAAGTGCTGCAAGCAGCGGTGCGGTGCCGCGCGCCAGCGGATAGGTCTGCGCGAAATCACCGGCCTTATAGGCGCCGATCAGAAACGTCCTGTAACCCATGTGGAAGACCACCGAGGCGATGATATAGGGCCACACTTCCGACTTCGGCACCTCGACAAACGGCAGAGCCAGAAGCGCAACGGCGCCCATGCCGAGCGTCATCAGCGTGATCGATAGGAAGCGGTCGAGATGGACCTTGACCAGCGCGTTCCAGATCGCGTGCATGGCGGCGGCGGCAAGCACCGCGAAGAAGACGAACAAGCTCATCGGCGGGTCATCCCGCCTCCGGCCCCCGTTGTGAACGGCGTTTCCAGGTCGATGTCGACCCGCAGCGGAAAATGGTCCGAGGCGATTTCGTCGATATCGGCACTGACCGAGCGCACGCGGCCCGCCAACATCCCGCCGACGAAGCAATGGTCGAGCCGGCGCTTTGCCAGCCTGCCGTCGATGGTCTTCACATGGGTATGGAAATCCGCCGTCGGTTCGCTGGCGACAGCGGCGGCATCGACAAAACCGTCGAGATAGGCAGCACCGCGATGGTACGGCGTGCTGCCGACTATGCGCCGGCACTCGGCGCTGCCCGGCTCCATGTTGAAATCGCCCATCCAGATCGCCGCCAGCGGGTTTTCCGGCTCCGGCTCGCCATTGCTCCAATTGCGCTCGGGTTCGTCATCGGCGCCGCTCCACGGGCCGCCGTCGGACGGTGCACGGCGATGCTCGGCGAGCAGGTAATCGATCTGCTCCAGCCGCTCTTCGACGGCGATATGCGCGAGATGGAGCGACAGCACCCGCACCGGACCGGCAGGGGTGCGGATCATGCATTCAAGCGCCGCGTTGCGGGTGTTGAGGGGACACACCGTGCGGCGCAGCGGCAACGTGTGCAGGCGCGACCAGACGATCGGCAGCTTGGACAGGATCATGGTGCCGAATTGCCGCCGCCGGTTGACGATGCGACCATCATGTCGCTCGCTGGCGTCCATGTCGAAGGCCGGCCCATAAACCCAATGGTATTCCGGCAGTAGCCGGGAAAGGATTTCCGGCTGGTCATCTTCGTTGCTGCGCAGCCAGTGCCGTTCCACTTCCTGCAACGCGATGATGTCTACGCCAGCGACAACCTCGGCGGAGCGCGCGAGATCGTAGCGGCCGTCGCTGCCGAAACCGTACTGGATGTTGTAGCTGACCAGCTTCATTGCTTAACCGGCTCAATTTCGTGATGGCAGTAGCGGTTTGGCGGATTGGTTGCAATGTGCAGCCGGATGGAGAGAGCTTGGGCCAGACAGCGCGCAGCTAAGTCGTCAGCGGCTGGAATCGTCCCGGCGGAGAGGCGGCCAACTCCGACCAGTCGATTTCCTCCTCCAGGCGATGATACGCTTCATCGCCGATCGTGCCGTCGATACGCAGCTGTTCCAGCGCGTCACGCTGGCTCTTTATCGCATAGAGACGCAATCTGTCGTACTCGGTCGCTGCCTGGGCGTCCTCGGGTTTTCAGCGATCGTACGCTGCGCGGTAAATTGCTCGCGGACCACGGCCGCGGCATTCGATGTCTTGCCGCTCAACACGTCCAGCGCTGCCTGCATGATGGCGACGCGTGCCTGCGCGACCTCGCGGTCGACAGTTTCGTCCGGATCGAGACGCAGCAAGCGCAGCAGCGGCTTCAGGCTCATGCCTTGCAGCACCAATGTGCCGAGAACGACCGAGAAGGCGGCGAGCACGATCGGGTCGCGCCCCGGAAAGTCGGCCGGCAAGGCAAACGCTGCCGCAAGGGTGACCAGACCACGCATGCCACACCAGCCGATCAGCACGCCGCCGCGGAACGACGGGGCTTCAGCCTGCCGTTCCGCGTCACCGAAGGTGGCAAGCCACCTGATGATCGCGCCGCATCCCAGAACCCAGACAAGGCGCGAGACGATGACGACAGCCAGCACGGCTGCGGCGAAGACCAACGCCTCAACCTGCCCCTGCTCGGCCAGCCGGCCGACGATCAATCGTGCCTGAAGTCCCATCAGGACGAAGGCCAGAACGTTCAGCACGAAGACAGCCGTCTCCCAAACCGAGTAGGAGCTGACGCGATTTCTGGCCGGCATGCGGCGCGGCGCGGTGCGCGCGATGGTCATGGCATAGACGACGATCGTAATGATGGCGGAGAGCCCGATCCTGTCGGCCAGGATCCAGACGCCGAAAGTCCCGGCAAATTGCACCACCGTGCCACTTGCCGGATCGCTGATGCGACTGAGGGTGACGAGAGACAGCCGGCCGAGCATATAACCAGCGGCAAGGCTGCCGACCGTCGACAGCAAGATCATCGGAACCGCGCTGCTCAGCAGGATGGAGCCGGCAGCAGCGGAAACCGCCATGCGGTAGATCAGGAGTGCCGTGGCATCGTTGAGCAGGCTTTCTCCTTGCAGGATCGCGGTGACGCGATGCGGCACCTTGAACTGTCCAAGCACGGCCGACGCTGCGACGGCATCGGGCGGCGCCACGATCGCGCCGAGGGCGATTGCCGCGGCGATCGGCAAGCCTGCCATTGTCCATCCGACAAGCGCCACGGCAGCAGTGGTGAAAATGACGGCGCCAAGCGCCAGCAAGGCAAGTGGCAGTCTGTAGCGATTGAGATCGCGCAGCGACGTGTCGTAGGCAGCATCGAGAAGCACCGGCGCGATGAACAAAGCGAGCGCCAGTTCGGGATCGATCTCGATGGTCGGCGCAAACGGCAGGAATGCGATGCCGGCGCCCGCCAACGCCAGCAACGAAGGATAGGGAACCTGGAGACGCCGCGACAGCGCCGTAAGCGCGACGGCGATCAGCAGAAGAATAAGGGTCAGCTCGAAAAGCGCCATCCCCTACCGTACCGGTGAAGCCGGGCAATTGGCACTGCAAAAAAACGGCGACCGGCTTTGGCTAATGTGAATGGTGAATGGTGAATGGTGAATGGTTGCATGCAGAGACGTTTCGGCGCGTAAAGCGCCTTCTTGCTATTCACTATTCACTTTTCCCCTAATGCAGCACCAGCATGTCGCCCGACGAGAAGGAAATCTCGGCCTTTTCGCCGACGGCGGGCGGCGGGGTGGCCGGACTGTTGAACGTGTCGAGCGATACCGTGCTGCCGCCGATGCCGACGCGAACCCGGATGACCGAACCGAGGAAATGCACTTCGGTGATCTCGCCCGAAAGACTGGCGTCACGGCCGGGATGGCGACCGAGCGAAATCGCCTCGGGCCGCAGTGCCAGCGACAGCGTGTCGCCGGACTTGGAGCCGTTAAGCTTTCCCTGCAGCGAGATCTCTTGCGCGTTGACGCGCACCTTGCCCGACGCCGCGTCGGTGACGGTGCCTTCGAGCACGTTCAGCGTGCCGACGAAATTGGCAACGAACTTGGTCGCCGGCCGGTTGTAGATCTCGAACGGCGTGCCGACCTGCTCGGCCTTGCCGCTATACATGACGGCGATGCGGTCGGAGATCGACAGCGCCTCTTCCTGGTCGTGGGTGACGAAGACGGTGGTGATGCCGAGCTTCTTCTGGATCGAGCGGATTTCCTCGCGCAGCGACACGCGCACCTTGGCGTCGAGCGCCGACAGCGGTTCGTCGAGCAGCAGGAGCTTCGGCTTCGGCGCGATGGCCCGCGCCAGCGCGATACGCTGCTGTTGGCCGCCGGAGAGCTGATAGGGATAGCGGTCGCCCATCTGCGGCAGCTTGATGAGCTCGAGCATCTCGGCAACGCGCCTGTCGGCATCGGCCTTTGGCATGCCCGCAACCTTCAGCCCGAAGCCGATGTTCTGCGCCACCGTCAGGTTCGGAAACAGCGCATAGGCCTGGAACACCATGCCGACATTGCGCTGGTTGGGCTTGAGCCGGGTGATGTCCTTGCCGGCCACCACGATCTTGCCGGCGCTCGGCTCCTCGAAGCCGGCGACCATGCGCAGTACCGTCGTCTTGCCGCAGCCCGATGGCCCGAGGAAGGAGACAAATTCGCCCGGCTCGACGTCGAGATTGAAGTCCTGCACGACGGTAGTGGCGCCGAAGGCTTTTCGCACCTGCTGGATGGAGAGGAATGGCTCGGCCATGGCTTTTCTTTCGGTCAGTACTTTTCGATCAGTTTGGCCGGTTCGCCGATCGCGGCGCAAAACGCGACAGGATCTGGATCAGCGACATGCAGCCCCAGGTGATGGCAAACGAAATGAGCGCCAGTGCCGACGGCTCATAGGCACTGTTGGCGCCGATGTTCTGCAGATAGGGGCCAAAGGCTGGGCGATTCAACAGCGAGGCCATGGTGAACTCGCCGATGACGATGGCAAAACTCAGGAACGCACCGGATAAGACAGCGATCAGTACGTTTGGCAGGATGATGCGGGCGATTATGGTGGTCCAGCCGGCGCCGAGGATTTGTGCGGCTTCGGTGAGCGTTCTGACGTCGATGGTCCTGAGACCGGTATCGACTGCCCGGTACATATAAGGCAGCGCCAGCACTGCATAGCCGATGACCAGCAAAGCATCGGTGCCGCGCGCTGTCGCCAGAAAAGGCAGCGTTGAATTCGAACCGAACATTCTGATGTAGCCGAAGACGATGACGATAGCGGGGATAACCAGCGGCAGCAGGGTTATGAACTCTACGACCGGCCGCAGATTCGGTAGCCGCAGCCGTATCCAGTAGGCCGTCGGGACAACGAGCAGCACGCCCAAAAGGATGGTGAAGATCGCTACAACGACGGAATAGGTAAATGTAGTCTGGAAATTCGGATCTCCGAAGACTGAGCGGTAGGCGTCAAAGGAGTATTCCCCTCGCCGCTTACGCAAAGAGAATTCAAAGGTCGCCAAAAGCGGCAGGACAAAATAAGTGGTTCCCACGCCAAAAACGAGCCAAGCCCAAAAGCGGCTGCCTTGCTTCATTTCAGCCACCGTTCGGCTCGCCGTTGGAACAAGATATAGAATAGGTTGGCCAGGCCGGTGATGACGATCATGCCGAACGCAAGCGCGTAGCCTAGATTCGGATTGTACAGCACGTCGCCGCGAATCTGCGCGAACAGCTGGATTGGCACGATGTTGAGTGACGGCCCCGTCAGTGCATAGGCCGTTGCGACCGCCCCGAAGGCATTGGCAAAGAGGAGGACCGTCGTACCGAGAAAGCTCGGCCATAACACCGGAATGACCACCATGCGCCAATATTGCCAATTGGTTGCCCCGAGCGTGGCGGCAGCTTCGCCCCATTCCTTCTTCAACCCATCGACCGCCGGCGTGATGATGACGATCATCAATGGAATCTGGAAATAGAGATAGGTGAGAATCAGGCCCCAAAACGAAAAGATACTGAAGCCGAGCGAATAGATGTTGATGCCGAAAACGTCACGCAACAGGATCGTCGCCACTCCGAGCCGACCTAGCGTCGCGATGAACGAGAATGCCAGCGGTACGCCCGCGAAATTCGAGGCGACGCCCGAGAAGGTCAAGGTTGCCGAGCGTAACCACGGCGGCAAGCCTCCGCGAACCACTGCCACCGCCATGGCCAGGCCGATCAAGGCGCCAAGGACCGCAGAGACAAAGCTGATCTGAATGGATACCCAATAGGCTGCGGCGAGCTTGGGTTGCGACAACGCTATGATGTTGTCGAACGTATAGTCGCCGGCTGCATTTTTGAACGCGCCCGCGATCAGCCCTACAGTGGGCAAGATCAGAAAGACCAGCGCGAAAACGAAGAACGGAGTTACGCCTAACCAATGCAGTGGCAGCCGAAGGCGGCTGATCTCCGGCGCGCCAGGACTCACGCGGGCTGTCTGGGACATTGTGGAGTCTGCCATGGAATTCCCGAAGTCTGGCATAGGGCGCCGGCCGGCGAACGGCCGGCGCCCTATGAATTACTTCACGACGGCGCCAACGATGGCATCCCAGTTCGAGCTGATTTCCTTCTTGGCGGCGTTCTGTTCCTCCAAGGTTGGAAAGATCGCTTTTTCGTAGTTCTCGGCGGCCGGCAGCTTGTCCAGCATCTCCTTCGGGATCACGCCCTTCTTGGCGAGATCATTGAAGCGGATCGGGTGGCAGTAGCCCTTCAGCCAGCCCAGCTGGCCTTCGTCCGAATAGAGACTGTCTC
>NZ_RZSW01000157.1:0-11699 GCF_003997375.1 Mesorhizobium sp. M5C.F.Ca.IN.020.29.1.1
TGGGCCAACGTGCCGAGCCATCGCGCGCTGGCGATGCTGCGCGGCCGCAACGAAGAGGTGCTGTCCCTCGACATCGAGATCGATGCCGACGACGCGTCACCGGTGAAGCCGGTCGAACGGATGATTGCCGACGCCTACGCCATCGGCCGCCATTTGCCGGGCGATCGCTGGCTGATGGAGGTGGCCGGCTGGACCTGGCGCATAAAGCTGTCGCTGCACCTGACGCTCGATTTGATGCGAGATCTGCGCGAGCGGGCCGAGGAGGAGGCGATCCATGTCTTCGCCCGCAATCTGAAGGATTTGCTGCTCGCTGCCCCGGCCGGCTCGCGCGCCACCATGGGCCTCGATCCCGGCATCCGCACCGGCATCAAGGTGGCGGTGGTGGACGGCACAGGTAAGCTGTTGGCGACGACGACGGTCTATCCATTTCCGCCAAGGAATGATGTGCGCGGCACGCAAGTCGAACTCGCAAAGCTCGTCCGCCTGCACAAGGTCGAGCTGATTTCCATCGGCAACGGCACCGGCAGCCGCGAGACGGAAAGGCTGGTGGCCGACATGCTGTCCGATATGCCTGCCGAGTCCGGGCCGAAGCCGCTCAAGGTGATCGTCAGCGAGGCGGGTGCCTCGGTCTATTCCGCCTCGGCAACGGCGGCGGCGGAATTTCCCGGCCTCGACGTGTCGCTGCGCGGCGCGGTGTCGATCGCGCGGCGGCTGCAGGATCCGCTCGCCGAACTGGTCAAGATTGAGCCAAAGTCGATAGGCGTCGGCCAGTATCAGCACGATGTCGACCAGTACCGGCTCGGCCGCTCCCTGGAAGCGGTGGTCGAGGACGCGGTCAATGCCGTGGGCGTCGACCTCAACACCGCCTCGGCGCCGCTTCTGGCGCGGGTGTCGGGTCTTGGCACATCGCTGGCCGCGGCCATCATCGCTCACCGTGATGCCGCCGGCCCCTTCGCCAGCCGTCGTGACCTGTTGAAGGTGGCGCGGCTCGGACCGCGGGCCTTCGAGCAATGCGCCGGCTTCCTGCGCATTCCCAACGGCACCGAACCGCTCGATGCCTCGGCCGTGCATCCGGAGGCCTATGGCGTGGCGAAAAAGATCGTCGCCGCCTGCGGACGCGACGTCCGCTCGCTGATGGGCGACAGTGCCGCTCTCAAGGCGCTCGATCCGCGGGTCTTCGTCGATGAGCGGTTCGGCCTGCCGACAGTGCGTGATATCCTGGCGGAACTGGAAAAGCCCGGCCGCGATCCGCGCCCCGGCTTCAAGACCGCGAGCTTTGCCGACGGTGTCGACGACATCAAGGATTTGAAGCCCGGCATGCTGCTGGAAGGCACTGTCACCAATGTCGCGGCGTTCGGCGCTTTCATCGATATCGGCGTGCATCAGGACGGCTTGGTGCATGTCTCGCAACTGGCCGACCGTTTCGTCAAGGACGCGCATGAGGTGGTGAAAGCCGGCGACGTGGTCAAGGTGCGTGTCGTCGAGGTCGATATCAAGCGCAAGCGCATCGGCCTTTCGATGCGTCGGGATGGTGACGGCGGTACACCGAAGCCGCGCGACAATGGCAACAGACCGGTGCCGCGCGCGCCGGCGCCGCAGCGTCAGCCGGAGCGGTCCGCGCAGCAAGGCACGTTTGGCGCCGCATTGGCCGATGCGTTGAAGCGGAAGTAATCACCCTACCACTGGTACGCGACTGAGCAGCCAGTCGCGAAAGCTGGCGACCGGCGGATGGCCGCGCTTGTCGTGCGGCACAACCAGGTAATAGGCGCTGCGGCTTTGCATCGGCCGGCCCGGCGCCGGCACGAGTTGGCCGCGCTGCAATTCGCCTGAGATAAGGACCTGCGGCAGCAGCGCTACGCCGAGCCCGGCCATGCAGGCCTGGGCGGCGGTGCCGAATTGCTCGAACTGCATGCCCGGCCCGGTCGGCGCGCTCAAACCCTGATGCTCGAACCACTCGGTCCATGCGCCGGGCCGTGTCGCCATATGCAGCAGCGGCAGGCGACCGATATCGGCGGGTGTGGCAATGGCGCGGCCGGCCAGAAATTCGGGCGACACGACAGGCGCCACCTCTTCGCGGACCAGCAGCGTCGAGTCGGCGTCCGGCCAGTCGGGCAAGCCGAAATGGATGGCGGCGTCGAGCCTTTCGCGAGCGAAGTCGAAGCGGCCGATGCGGGTGACGAAATTGATGGTAATGTCCGGGTTGTTTTCGACGAAATCCGGGATGAGCGGCATCAGCCAGCGTGTGCCGAAGGTCGGCAGGATGGCGAGGTTCAAGATGCCACTATGCCGATTGCTCATCAATCCAAGGGCTGCGTCGCGCAATTGACCCAGCGCGGCGCGCACCGCTTCGGCATAGATCTCGCCTGCCGCTGACAGCCTGACATTGCGGCTGTCGCGTTCGAACAGCCGCCGGCCGAACTGGTCTTCCAGCAGCCTGATCTGCCGGCTGACGGCGCCCTGGGTCAAATCGAGTTCCTGCGCGGCGGCGGTAAAGCTGCCCAGCCGGGCCACCGCCTCGAAGGCGGCAAGGGCGCTGATACCAGGCAAAAGGCGGCGCTGAACGTTCATGATCCATTACTAACGTTCATTGATCGGTGAAGCAATTTCGTTTGATTTTTTCGAACTGGAAGCCGATAAGCCCGGGCATCCCCGCATTTGGAGACCGAGGCCATGGCAGCCGACAAAAACGCATTCGTCTGGAATGATCCTTTCCTGATCGAGGACCAGCTTTCGGAAGACGAGCGGATGGTGCGTGATGGCGCCGCGGCATTCGCCGCCGACAAGCTCGCCCCTCGGATCGAGGAAGCCTATCTCGAGGAAAAGACCGATGCCGGGATATTTCGCGAGATGGGCGAGGCCGGGCTGCTCGGCATAACCATTCCGGAAGAATATGGCGGACTCGGCGCCAACTACGTCACCTATGGGCTGGTGGCGCGGGAAGTCGAGCGCATCGACTCGGGCTATCGATCGATGATGAGCGTGCAGTCGTCGCTGGTGATGTATCCGATCCACGCCTATGGCTCGGAGGCGCAGCGCAAGAAATACCTGCCGAAGCTCGCCAGCGGCGAGTGGATCGGCTGCTTCGGCCTGACCGAGCCGGATGCCGGTTCCGACCCGGGCGGCATGAAGACGCGAGCCGAGAAGACGGCGAACGGCTACAAGGTCTCCGGCTCGAAAATGTGGATTTCCAACGCGCCAATCGCCGATGTGTTTGTCGTCTGGGCGAAATCGGCCGCGCATGACAACGAGATTCGCGGCTTCGTGCTGGAAAAGGGCATGACAGGCCTCTCGGCGCCGAAGATCGGCGGCAAGCTGTCGCTTCGCGCATCGATTACCGGCGAAGTGGTGATGGAAGGCGTCGAGGTCGGCGAAGATGCGCTGCTGCCCAATGTCTCAGGCCTGAAGGGTCCGTTCGGCTGCCTCAACCGGGCGCGCTACGGCATCTCCTGGGGTGCGATGGGCGCGGCGGAAGATTGCTGGCACCGGGCCCGCCAATACGGCCTCGACCGCAGGCAGTTCGGTAAGCCGCTGGCCGGCACGCAGCTTTTCCAGAAGAAGCTCGCCGACATGCAGACCGAGATCGCGCTCGGCCTGCAGGGCAGCTTACGGGTCGGGCGGCTGATGGACGAAGGCAAAATGGCGCCGGAGATGATCTCGATCGTCAAGCGCAACAATTGCGGCAAGGCGCTCGACATTGCCCGCCAGGCCCGCGACATGCATGGCGGCAACGGCATCCAGATCGGCTACCATGTCATGCGCCACGCGCAGAACCTCGAAACCGTCAACACCTATGAGGGCACGCATGACGTGCATGCGCTGATCCTCGGACGGGCACAGACCGGATTGCAGGCGTTTTTCTAAACGGCCATGCCCTTCGCTTCGTCATCCTCGGGCTTGACCCTGGGCTTGACCCGGGCTTGACCCGATCCACGCCGTGAGTCGAGGCGCCGCTGCGGTGCAGGATCTTTCAGGGCAGGGTCACGACAGTGGTTCGTGCTGCACTGCTGCATTCTTCGGTTCGCGTCACGGCATGGATGCTGGGGTCTGCGCTTCGCTCCTTGCTCCGCCCCAGGACGACGAAGACCCGAGGCCTTCGCCAACCGCAGATGCTGGAGGCCAGCGGTGGCCAGTCGTATTAAGCGGAGTTGCGTTCAATAGCTGCTTAAATTAGGTGCACCGCAACATCTCTGCTTGGAGAATGGCCAGCATTTGTGTCAGGGTTCGGCGAATTCGTTTGAAACGCCGACTTTCGGGGCCCCATGGCAATTCTGGCAGCCGTCTACCACCTGACCCATTACAAATATGACCGGCCGGTCGTTCTCGGCCCGCAGGTCATCAGGCTGCAGCCGGCGCCGCATTCCCGCACCAAGGTGCTCAGCCATTCCTTGAAGGTCGGGCCGGCGAACCATTTCGTCAATCTGCAGCAGGACCCCTACGGCAACTTCCTTGCGCGTTTCGTGTTTCCAGAACCTGTGACGGAGCTGAAGATCGAGGTCGACCTCGTTGCCGACATGACGGTTTATAACCCATTCGATTTCTTCGTCGAGCCGTCGGCCGAAACGTTTCCCTTCGAGTATCCGGAAGAGATCAGCGACGATCTCGCCATCTACCGGACGCCGGAGCCGGCCGGGCCGCTGCTGTCGGCGTTCCTGCAGACCATCGATCGCAGTCCTACCAACACCGTCAATTTCGTCGTCGACCTCAATGCGCGCCTGCAACGCGAGATCGCCTATATCGTGCGCATGGAAACCGGCGTCTTCTCACCCGAGGAAACGCTGGCCGCCAAGAAAGGCTCGTGCCGCGACACGAGCTGGCTGCTGGTGCAGATCCTGAGGAACCTCGGCATCGCCGCGCGCTTCGTCTCCGGCTATCTGATCCAGCTGAAACCCGACCTCGTCGCGCTTGACGGGCCGCCCGGCACCGCCGTCGACTTCACCGATCTTCATGCATGGTGCGAAGTCTATCTGCCAGGCGCCGGCTGGATCGGCTTCGACCCGACCTCCGGACTGCTCACCGGCGAAAGCCATGTGCCGCTCGCCGCGACGCCGCATTTCCGCAACGCCGCGCCTATTTCCGGCATGGCCAGTTTCGCCAATGTCGAGTTCGGCTTCGACATGCGGGTCGACCGCATCGCCGAGCATCCACGCATCACCAAGCCGTTCTCCGACGAAAGCTGGCAGGCGCTTGACGCGTTGGGCAACCAGGTCGATGCCGCGCTCGAGGCCGGGGACGTGCGGCTGACCATGGGTGGCGAGCCGACCTTCGTGTCGATCGACAATTTCGAGGCGGAGGAGTGGAACACCGCCGCCGTCGGCCCGACAAAACGCGAAAAAGCCGATGCGCTGATCCGCCGGCTGCGGGAGCGTTTCGCGCCCGGTGGCTTCCTGCACTACGGGCAGGGCAAGTGGTATCCGGGCGAAAGCCTGCCGCGCTGGACCTTCTCGCTGTACTGGCGCGCCGACGGCGAGCCGGTGTGGAGTGATCCATCGCTGATCGCACGGGAAAACAGCGAAGCAGTTGTCGGACCGGAGCAGGCTGAAGGCCTGCTGACGGCGATTGCCGATGAACTCGGCATCGACAAGACCATGGTCAGCGAAGCCTATGAGGACCCGGCCGAGTGGCTGCTCAAGGAAGGCAAGCTGCCGGAAAATGTCGATCCGTCCAATTCGAAGCTGGACGACCCCGAGGAGCGCAGCCGCATGGCGCGGGTGTTCGAACGCGGCCTGACCAAGCCATCGGGCTATGTGCTGCCTGTCCAGCGCTGGAACAGCCAAGCGTCCGGACCGCGCTGGCGTTCGGAGAAGTGGAAGACGCGGCGCGGCAAGCTGTTCCTGGTGCCGGGAGATTCACCGGTCGGCTACCGCCTGCCGCTCGGCACGCTGCCCCATGTGCCGCCGGCGCAGTTCCCGTATATCGTGCCGGTCGATCCTTCCCTGCCGCGCGGACCATTGCCGGCGCGCGAGACTATTTTGCCTGGAGCCGCTCCTTTACCGGAGGCTGCCCCAGCCGAATTGGAAGGCGCCGACGAAATGGTGCGACGCCAGCAGGCGGCGTCCTTCACCGCTGCGACCGGCCAGCAGGACCGTGTCGAACAGGAAATCACCGAGATCGGCGGCGCGGTGCGCACCGCACTGTCGGTCGAGCCGCGCGACGGGCGGCTTTGTGTATTCATGCCGCCGGTCGAGGCGCTGGAAGACTATCTCGAACTGGTCGCAGCGGCCGAGAACGCGGCAAAGGTTATCGGCCTGCCGGTGCATATCGAGGGCTACGGTCCGCCTCACGATCCGCGCCTCAACGTCATCCGCGTGGCTCCGGATCCCGGCGTCATCGAGGTGAACATCCATCCGGCTGCGAACTGGCAGGACTGCGTGGCGACGACCACAGCGATCTACGAGGAGGCGCGGCAGACGCGGCTCGGCGCCGACAAGTTCATGATCGACGGCCGCCACACCGGCACAGGCGGGGGCAACCATGTCGTCGTCGGCGGCGCAACACCCAACGACAGCCCGTTCCTGCGCCGCCCCGACCTGCTGAAGAGCCTTGTCCTGCAATGGCAGCGGCACCCGTCGCTGTCCTATCTATTCTCCGGCCTGTTCATCGGCCCGACCAGCCAGGCGCCGCGTTTCGATGAGGCGCGCCACGATTCGCTCTACGAGCTCGAGATCGCGATGGCGCAGGTGCCGCATCCGGACAGTGGCAGCGCGCCGTTGCCGTGGTTGGTCGACCGGCTGTTCCGCAACCTTCTGACCGACGTGACGGGGAACACGCATCGGTCGGAAATCTGCATCGACAAGCTGTTTTCGCCCGACGGGCCGACCGGCCGGCTGGGGCTGGTCGAGTTCCGCGGCTTCGAGATGCCGCCCAATGCGCGCATGAGTCTGGCGCAGCAATTGTTGGTGCGCGCCATCATCGCCCGCGCCTGGAAGAATCCGCTCGATGGCCGCTTCGTGCGCTGGGGCACGTCGCTGCATGACCGTTTCATGCTGCCGCACTATGTCTGGGCGGATTTTCTCGACGTGCTGGACGACCTCAAGCTGAACGGCTTTGAATTCCGTCCCGAATGGTTCGACGCGCAGCTCGAATTCCGCTTCCCGTTCTGCGGCGAGGTCCAGCATGCCGGCATCAAGCTGGAACTGCGGCAAGCGCTGGAGCCGTGGCATGTCATGGGCGAGCAGGGCGCCATCGGCGGAACCGTGCGCTTCGTCGATTCCTCGGTCGAGCGGCTCCAGGTGAAGACCGAAGGGCTTAACCCGGAGCGTCACGCGGTCGTCTGCAACGGCCGCATCGTGCCGATGAAGGTGACCGACACCAGAGAGATCGCGGTGGCGGGCGTCCGCTTCAAGGCCTGGCAGCCGGCATCGGGCATGCATCCCGCGCTGCCGGTCAATACGCCGCTGGTCTTCGACATCTACGATCGGTGGTCGGAGCGGGCGATCGGCGGTTGCGTCTACCATGTCGCACATCCCGGCGGGCGCAGCTACGACACCTTCCCGGTCAACGGCAATGAAGCGGAGGCGCGACGGCTCGCCCGCTTCGAGCCGTGTGGCCATACGCCGTCCGGCTACGTGCTGCGCGACGAACGAGCCTCTGAGGATTTCCCGATGACCCTTGACCTCAGGCGACCTGCAAGACTCTGATCAGCCATGGCAAAGGGGAATCACAAGAAAATACGCGGCAGATCGCATAACCTGCTGGAGCATTATCAGCCGATCGACGGTGTCGTCGACGAGATGGTCGATGCATCAGGCAATCCCCGCCCGGTCTGGAAGGACTTCATCGAGGCACTGGAGGAACTGGGTCCCGAAAAGCTCGCTCAGCGCTTCGCTCGCGCCGACCAGTATCTGCGCGACGCCGGCGTCTATTACCGCGTCTACGACAAGGCCGGCGCCAATGAGCGCGAATGGCCGCTGGCGCATGTGCCGCTGCTGATCGAGGACCAGGAATGGGCCGCGATCAGCGCCGGGCTGGTCCAGCGGGCCGAGCTGTTCGAGGAAACGATCGCCGATATCTACGGGCCGAACCGCCTGGTCGAGAAGGGCATCTTGCCGCCGGGGCTGATCGCAGCCAGCCCGGAATATTTGCGGCCGGTCGTCGGCACCAGACCGGCCAGCGGCCATTTCCTGCATTTCTGCGCCTTCGAGCTCGGCCGTGGACCGGACGGCCGCTGGTGGGTGCTGGGTGACCGCACGCAGGCGCCGTCGGGTGCCGGCTTTGCGCTGGAAAACCGCGTCGCAACCACGCGTGCGCTGTCCGACATCTATGGCGAGATGCACGTGCATCGCCTTGCCGGCTTCTTCCGCCGCTTTCGCGACGCGCTGAACGGCATGGCCAAGGTATCAGGCGGCCGTGTCGCCATCCTGACGCCGGGGCCGCTCAACGAAACTTATTACGAACATGCCTATATCGCCCGCTATCTCGGCATCATGTTGCTTGAAGGCGAGGATCTGACCGTCTCCGGCGGCCGGCTTATGGTGCGCACCGTTTCGGGGCTTATGCCGGTCAGTGTACTGTGGCGACGGCTCGACGCCGCTTTCGCCGATCCGCTGGAGTTGCGGCCGGAGTCGCAGATCGGCACGCCAGGGCTGGTCGAGGCGATCCGCCGGAGAGCCGTCTCAGCCGTCAACGCGCTCGGCTCCGGGCTGATGGAAACGCGGGCGATGTTCGCCTTCCTGCCGAAGATTTCGCGCGAATTGCGCAACGAGGGGCTTCTGCTGCCGAGTGTCGCGACGTGGTGGTGCGGGCGGGACGCGGACCGTGACCATGTGCTGGCTAACCTCGACCGCATGGTGATCGGTCCGGCGCTGTCGACGCGGCTTGCCTTCGAGGATGACGATTCCACGAGGCTGGGCTCGGCGCTGGTTGCCGGGGAGCGGGCCGAACTGATAGCCCGGATCGAAAGGGACGGCGGCGGCTTCGTCGGACAGGAAGCGGTGACGCTTTCGACCACGCCGGTCTATGTCGGCGGCTGGCTGGAGCCGCGACCAGCAGCCCTGCGCGTCTATCTGGCGCGAACCGCGGAAGGCTGGACGGTGATGCCCGGCGGCTTTGCCCGCGTCGGCTTTTCGCTCGACCCGACGGCAATCGCCATGCAGCGCGGCGGCCAGGCGGCGGATGTGTGGGTGGTCAGCGACAGACCGGTGGAGCGCGAGACGCTGCTGCCGCAGGAGCACGACACCTTCACCCGCACCTTGCCGGGCAGCCTGCCCAGCCGCGCGGCGGAAAACCTGACATGGCTCGGCCGCTATATCGAGCGATCGGAAGACACGGTGCGCATCCTGCGCGCCTATCACGTGCGGGTGGCCGAGGCATCCGACCCGGACATGCCGCTGCTTGCCGATATCAGAGATTATCTCGAACCGTTCGGCATCGACGTCGAAACCGCGATCCCGCCGGGGCTGATCGGCACACTGGACAGCGCCGTCTACAGCGCCGGACAAATCCGCGACCGCTTCTCGCCCGATGGCTGGCTAGCGCTGAAGGATCTGTCGAAGACCATTCATCAATTCGCCACAACGGTGGCGCCGGGCGATGATGCGACGCGGGCGATGACGGTCATCCTGCGCAAGCTCGCCGGGTTTTCCGGCCTGCTGCATGAGAATATGTACCGCTTCACCGGCTGGCGCTTCCTGGAGATCGGCCGGCGGTTGGAACGCGGCATCCAGATTGCCCGCACGCTCGCCAGGCTGACCAGGGCTGCGGCGCCGGACGGCGCGCTCGACATGATGCTGGAGATCGGCGACAGCGTCATGACCCACCGGCGGCAGTATCCGGTGCAGGCCGGCCGGCGCACTGTGATCGACCTCCTGGTGCTCGATCCGCTCAACCCGCGCTCCATCCTGTTCCAGCTCGAGCGGCTGAAGGCCGAAATCGCGCTGTTGCCTGCTGTCGGCGGCGAGGGGCACATGTCGCCGGCGGCGAAAGAGATCCTGCAGCTCAACACGGCGATCGCCATCAAGGAGCCATCGGACATGACGGCGCCGGCCCTGGCCGATCTCGCCAACGAGATCGGCGGCCTCTACAACAGCCTCGCCAAATCCTATTTCGGGTAGGGACGGGTTCGGATAAAGGCGGGCATGCTCTACGATATCAGGCTCAAGCTACGTTACGATTACGATGCTGCGGCCGGCGGCGGCCGCCATCAGGTGCGCGTGCTGCCGCCGACGGTATCGGGCGTGCAGCGCGTGATCGCCGCTTCGCTGTCCTTCGCACCGGCGCCGAGCGAACGCTCGGATTTTTCCGATTTCTTTGGCAACAATGTCACGTCGATCGCCTTTCGCGACGTTCACGATGCGCTCGACATCAGGATGAGCGCGCGCGTCGCGGTTTCGCGGCCGGAACCTGGGCTTGACGTGTCGCCCGACATTCGCCGGCTGAGGGAGGAACTCGATGCGGTGCGGTCGCTGTCGCCTGATACACCGCATCACTTTCTGGCCGCCAGCGACTATGCCGGCATCGATGCGGCGATCACGGCCTACGCGCGGAGCAGTGCCGGCAACTCCGCTGTCAGCACGGCCATGGACCTGTGCAACCGTATCTACCGCGATTTCACCTATGATGGCGAGGCGACTACGGTGCAGACCCGGGCAAGCGATGCCTTCGACCTGAAGCGGGGCGTCTGCCAGGACTTTTCGCATATCATGATCGCCGGCCTGCGCGGCCTGGGTGTCCCCGCCGGCTATGTCAGCGGGTTCCTGCGCACCATTCCGCCGCGCGGAAAACCGCGGCTGGAAGGGGCCGACGCCATGCATGCCTGGGTCAAGGTGTGGTGCGGGCGCGACACCGGTTGGCAGGAGTTCGATCCGACCAATGGCATGCGGGCAAGCAACGACCACATCACCGTCGGTCATGGCCGGGACTATTCGGATGTAGCGCCGATCGTCGGCGTCCTGAAAACAACCGGAGGGCAGGTCGGCGAGCAAGCAGTCGACGTCATTCCAGTCGTGCTGGAAAAGGCATAACGGCAAGCGAGGCCGCACTCGATTTCTAGGCGCCGAACGTAGACAGAGGAAGGCTCCTCGAACGCACACGCGGTGAGCCTGACATCATTCTGAAAGCCATTCGCGGAACCAGCGGCGGGTCCGGCGCTTATCTACGGGAAAATTTCTCGCGGAGAGGACATGTTGGACAAATCCGGGTCGCCATCCGGCCGATCGGCTGGCAAGGAGGTTGCACCAAAAGACGGGGCGCCGACAAATGGGTCGCAAGCCTCTGCCGATCGAGCCTCGCTTACCTACCTCACCGACGCCGAGCCCGGTATCCGGCGTCTCAGGGCTGGCAAGGGATTCTCATATAAAGGGCCTGACGGGCAGGGTGTCGACGACGACACTATGGCCCGCATCAGGGCGCTCGCCATTCCACCGGCGTGGACGGATGTGTGGATCTCGCCGGATGCTGACGGTCACATCCAGGCGACAGGCCGTGATCAGCGCCGACGCAAGCAATATCGGTATCATGCGCTATGGGCGGAGGAGCGTGACGGCGTCAAATATTCGAGCCTGGTTGCCTTTGCAGAAAGCCTGCCTGAGCTGCGACGCCAGATCGATGCCGATCTGCGCCGTCACGGCCTGCCGCTGGAACGCGTTGTCGCCGCTGTGGTCTGGCTGCTTGACAACACGATGATCCGCGTCGGCAATGCCGCCTACGCTCGCGACAACAACAGCTTTGGGCTGACCACGCTGCGCGACCGCCATGTCGACATC
>NZ_RZSW01000158.1:0-11652 GCF_003997375.1 Mesorhizobium sp. M5C.F.Ca.IN.020.29.1.1
GGGCGGAGGGGTCTCCCCGGTCTGCACGGAGCGAAGCGCAGGAAGAGGGCAACGCGTTGAAAGTACGCCAAACAACGCTAAGGGAGAACAAACGGTGATTTTCTTGGGTGCTCGTTTTGAAGGACTGTCCCGGGTCTGCTCGCATCAACTGTGTCGACCACCGGAAGGAGCAAGGAGCGCCCTTTGCTGACCTTCATGGCGCATCTACAAACCTGCCGTTCGCGCTATGACTTGACGCGACCCATTCGAGACGCCGGGGCGATGGGAGGAATGACTGCGGAACCCTCGGCAGCGGTCGTTTCGGGCCATGGGAGAACCCGTTCGATCCAGACCGGTTGCTGTGCCAGCATGCAGAACCGCAGCCTGACACTATCATGTGGATACGGGATTTGGCGGCAGTCCTCGCAGCCTCGACATGTCCGCGGGGTATTAGACCTGGAACTCAGCCGAAAATTCAGCTCCATCAGGATGCAGCGTAAGCCGGGAGCTGCCCTTCAGGGTATGGCGGAACGCGGCCTCTAGGACGCTCGTGCCGTAGCCGGTGCGGCTGGGGCTGATTATGATCGGGCAGCGTTCCCGCCAGCGAAACATTACAAGCGTCGCGCCCTCTTCGCCCGCCTCCAACGTCCATCTAATCTCAACTCGCCCCTCATGCGAAGCAAACGCGCCATGCTTGACTGCGTTGGTGGTGAGTTCGTGAACGGCCATTGCGAATGCCTGGACCGCATCTTGCGGTAGCGCGATTGCGGGGCCGTCGAGATTGAAATTCCCACCTTCCCGTCCGCCATGCGCCTGCAGCTCCAGCCGCAGAATTTCGGACATATCAACACTTCCTTTCGGCGCGCGCACCAACAGATCCTGCGTGCGTGCCATGGCACCGAGCCTGCTCTCGAAGGCGTGGCCGAATTCCTCAAGCGAACCACTGTCGCGCAGCGTTCGTCTTACCAGCGCATCGACGGTGGTTAGGACGTTCTTTATCCGGTGATGGAGCTCGCCCACCCGCGTTTCCCGCTCCTTCTCCATGCGGCGCTGCTCGGTGACGTCGCGGATCGCCAGCAAGATGAGGTCCAGATGGTCGAGGCGTCGGCCGTTGATGAGCATGATGCGGCGGCCAACGTGCTCAAAATCATGCTCCACTTCCACATCATCGAAGGCGTTGTTGTCGGGCAGGACGTTCTCAAGCAGCTCTCTCAGACGCGGGATATCCCATTGCCGATTGCCGAGCTCGTAGATAAGCCGCCCCTTAGTGTCGGCAGGAGACACCTGGAAGGCGTCGTAGAAGGGCTGGTTGGCGCGAACCACCTTCAGATCCCAATCGAGCACCAGCAGCGCCTCCCGGATACTGTCGATCAGCTTTTCCCCGAACTCGACGTGGCCTTCGAGTTCGAACCGGGCCTGTTCGGTCTCGGTGCGATCTGAGATGACCAAAAGGATCAGTTCAGGGCGGTCGCCCTCGGGCGGCAGCCGCCTCGCGTTCAGGATCATGATCCTTTTGCCGATCTCCGGGAACTTATGCTCTAGCCGGTAGTGCTCCACTACCGACTGCTGCGGCAGGATCTCTTCCAGGAGCCGACGGAGCTCGGGGATATTCCACTGGCCATTGCCGAGTTCGTAGAGCAGGCGCCCGCGGGTCTCTTCGGCGTCGACCTTGAACAGCCTATAGAACGCCGAATTGGCTTCCTCGACCGTAAGGTCGTATCTTAGGACCAGCAGCGGCTGATCCATGGTCTGCAAGATCGCTTCGGCAAGGCCAGTTGAACCGAGATTGTACAACGGGGGTGGCCTGCTTTCCCCCGAGGATTTTCGGTTGCCCATGCGTTACAATGAACAGCAGATTGAGCCAGAGTCCAGTTGGATAGCTTCTTGTGAGCCCTACTTGATCGGAAACAGAAGGAATGGCCTCTTTCTAACGTCAACCGGTCTGCGGCGCACGCAGCCAGAAAAGTCGGCTCGCCGCCCAACCGCGACGAAGAACGCTCCGCGGCTGTACGGCAGAACGAATCCTTCGGCCGGCTCGGTCGCGCCATTTCGCGACATTCTGGCCGCTCTCCAAAGCTGATCTTCGCGCAACGGCAGCAGTCGACCTTCGCGATCGTCAGTCAAACTTCCGGGCTCCGCATTAACTGAAGAGTGCCACGATTCCATAACAGCAAGCAGCAATCAGCGCCGTAGATGGCATGGTGATGACCCAGGCGATCACGATCGAGCCGGCTATGCCCCAGCGGACGGCCGAGATGCGGCGCGCCGCGCCGACACCGACGATCGCGCCAGTGATCGTGTGGATAGTGGAAACCGGAATGCCAAGCCAAGTCGCGCCGAACAGCGTGATCGCGCCGCCAGTCTCGGCGCAGAAACCCTGCATCGGATTGAGCCGGGTGATCTTCGAGCCCATCGTGTGGACGATGCGCCAGCCGCCAAACAGCGTGCCTAGCGCCAGCATCGCCTGGCAGGTGATCACCACCCAGAACGGCACGTAGAACTCGCCGCCAAGCATGGCCTGCGAGTAGAGCAGCACCGCGATGATGCCCATTGTCTTCTGCGCATCATTGCCGCCATGGCCGAGCGAATAGAGCGACGCCGACACGAATTGCAGGGTGCGGAAGGTATTGTCGACCGCGAACGGCGTCTGGCGCACGAAAATCCAGGAGACGGTGAGTATCAGCACCAGCGCCAGCACGAAGCCGGTGAGGGCGACAGCACGATGGCCGCGACCGTCTTCAGCAGCCCCGACCAGACGATGGCGACGCTTCCCGCCTTGGCGACAGCCCCGCCGACCAGCCCGCCGATCAGCGCATGCGAGCTCGACGAGGGTATGCCGTAGAGCCAGGTGATGATGTTCCAGGCGATTGCGCCGACGAGCGCCGCGAACACGACCTGCGGCGTCACGATGTCGGCGCTGACGATGCCCCTGCCGATGGTCTCGGCGACGTGGAGACCGAAGAATATGAAGGCTATAAAATTGAAGAAGGCAGCCCAGAAGACCGCATATTGCGGGCGCAGCACACGCGTCGAGACGACGGTGGCGATGGAGTTCGCAGCGTCATGCAGGCCGTTCAGGAAATCGAAGAACAAAGCGACGCCGATCAGGCCGACGAGAAGCGGAAAGGCGAGAGTGGGGTCCATCCGCTCAAACGTTCTCGATCACGATGCCGCTGATCTCGTTGGCGACGTCTTCGAAGCGGTCGACCACCTTTTCCAGCTGGCCATAGAGCTCGCTGCCGACGATCCACGCCATGGCGTCGGTCCTGCCGTGCCTCTGGAACAGTTCCTTCAGGCCTGCGTCGTGCAGCCCGTCGGCGCGCTCCTCGACCTTGGTGATCTCCTCGGCAAGAGCGCCGAGCCGTGTGACGTTGGCACCGACTTTTCCAGCAGCGGGATCGCCTCGGCGGTCAGATGCGCGGCCTCGACGATGACGGCGCCCATCTCGCGCATACGCGGCTCGAAGCTCGTTTGCTCGAACAGCCTCACCATCTTGACCACCTTGTGCATCATGTCGATGGCGTCATCCATCGACTGGATCAGGTCCTTGATGTCGCCACGGTCAAAAGGGGTGATGAAGCTCTTGCGCACGGCGAGCAGCACCTCGCAGGTGACCACGTCGGCCTGGTCCTCGAGCTCGACGATCTCACGGCAATGGCGCTCGACGCCCTCGCCGCCATCGAGCAGCTTCTGCAGCGCCTCGGCGCCGGCGACCAGGATGCGGGAATGGCGAAGAGGTCGAAGAACTTGTCCTCGCGGGGCAACAGCGCACGAAACCAATTGAGCATGTTTTATCCTGTAGCGTTCAGAAATGAGCCAGTTCAGGCGCTATAGATTCCAGTAGGGCAGCCAACTCCGGTTCATCGACCAGGAGTGCTGCTTGATCCGGCTTAAGCCAGGCCCGTCTTCGATACTTCTGCTCCTTCCATTCATCCAGCTCCTGCTGCACGTGAAGCGGGTATACGTTAACGGTTATCGGGACAAACGTGTCCTTCAATCGTTTCCAATAATGGAAGCTGCCAACGGATTGCTCATGCAAAGTGCCCACTACTCCGGCTTCCTCACCCGCCTCTTGAGCTGCAGCCTCGCGGTCTGGTCGACCCTTCATCGGCCACCCCTTGGGCAAGATGAAGCGGCCCGTTTGCCGAGACGTTAGCAGCAAGATTTCAGTGTCTCCGTCTGCAGCGCGGCGATAAGGCAAAGCGGCAACCTGTGCGATGGGCTTACCACGGCGCGCTCGCTTCCCCAGTTTCTTTTTCTTCAAAGGCCCGGCCATCCATTTCGCTGAGACCTTAGCCCGTATTGTCGGTAGCTGGCTAAATTTTTTGCGAAAGCCGCAGCTAGGTTCTTGGACGAGTCCGACGTCGCCCTTTGCACGCAAAACGGTTCTTCCTCACTTTGTGTGGAGCGGCGGCAGCATTCGCCCTCTCAGTCTCACAATTGGCGGAGTTGCTCTTGAGGCGCGCGCCGGCGAGTTCGAGGAGCGCGTAGGCTATCTCGTTCTCGGTCCAGCCGGATTCCGCTGCCCGCTCAGCCAATTGCTGGAAGGCGGGTTCCAAGGCGAGCTGGCATTGAAGGCCGCGATCCGGATGGTCGACCGGGCAGCTTGGTTCCACGATCGCAACGCTCGATCGCTTCATTGCAGGCCATGGGCTCTCGCCCCTCCCCCTTAGCCACACGAGGCGCGCCAGCTCACGTGTCGTTGGTGCGCGCCACGGCAACCGCTTCATCTTGTCAACCAGCCGCTCCAGCGATCCTGCGCGTTCCAGCTCCGCAAAGAAATGATGCGGCGTGACGCTACCGAGCCGGTGCATCTCGGCCAGGTTCCACACATATGGATAGTCGACCATGAAATCGGATCGAGGCGAGGCCTTGGACGGTTCAGCCTTGGTCAGGATGCCGCCGCCCACGAGCCGATCAGCCTTCTCGATGATTTGGCGCACCCTCAATTTCGACAGGCTATGTTCTTGCGCTAGGTCGGCGAAACTCTTGCCCTTCAGAAAACCTTCGACCAGGGCGACATTCCTATCGACGGTCGGGCTAAACGCCCAACAGGCGCGCAGTTTTTCCAGTATCATTCCGTTCGTTCATCCGGTTGTTCGCCCCCCTTGCAAACCCTACCCGGCCACATGGGCGCTTGGAAGACAAGACTCACATCATGGCGTACGTCCGCTGCGAAAACTGACATATACGATCAGCGACTTCTGGTCTCGGCACCGATGCGGCCGACGGCGGTTATGTGAATACGAAATATGCTGGCGATCACCATGATCGTTGTTGACCGCCGACCTCGCGAATGTCGGCTTCGACGGCACACCGGGCTCTCGGCAACGTTGAACAATTCCGTTTGAAGATGGTTGATTTCGTCGTCGAGGCTCGATCCATCAGGATCGGTGTCGACGAGTCTTTATTTTGAGGAACCCATATTCGTTTGACTCGCGCAATTCGCTGTACTGCGTATCATCGCAAGCGCGGGATTGCGACATCCTGCGAAGTGCCCGCGTTGCTGGAGAATCGATTTTGCGGAAGTAAAAAGGCCCCGGCGCTGGGTCGGCGCGCAGGGCCTTCAGGCATGTACGAGCTACCAGCATGTCCAGTTATGATCGTGCGCTATCATAATGAACAAACGCTGAATAATCGCTAGACGCCTGGACCACTCTGTCCGAGATGAACGAAATTCATGAGCGCGCGTCCAAGCTCTCAATCGCTGCGCAGAAGCTTTGCTTCGAGCGCGGCTGCCACAAAAGCACGCCGAGCGACTGGTGGATGAGCCTCACCTCGCAACACCTGCAGACAGGCGTCCATTGCTGCCTTGCGCTTCGCGGTCTGACGATGGAGATGCCGCAGCAGGATGTTGGACGCGTCATTGACATCGAACACGACACGCTCCGAACTGTGACGGCTGACTTGAACAACGACTGGCCTTTCAAATCTGCTCGAGCCGGTCATCACCCCCCCTCTACACCCAGCGGCGACAGCCTCGCTCGCATTTATTTCCTTACCGAAATATTCGGCTGCACCCTCGCAGCTAAACTTGGTCGCTGGCGTCCAAGAGATCGTCATGAGCGCTGTCTGGTTCATGTCGGGGTGGCGCGGATTGGCTAGCTCAATCTCGACAATGTCGCCTTGCGCCAGTGTCGCACAGTTGGTGCAAGCCTACGCCTGCACCTTTCCGCTGCCCGCCTTGCACGCAGCGATCCACTGCATGGCGGAGGTTGGGTCTTCCGATATCGCAACTCGCTTTGCAAAGCCGACAAAGGCATTGCTGGCAGCGTCTACCGGTATGTGCCCGGCATATGCATCACAACATGCCCTCAGGGCGGTCTCGTAGGTCAGGTCTCTGCGATCCTCGGGCCACTCATTGAGAAAATCGATAGCGTCCGCAAGACTGGCAATCTCTTGCACGATATAGCTGGCTCGCTTCACGAAAATGGGGCTGCTAAAAGCCTCAGCGTTCATTCGTTCCCCTCCACCTGCTCCATAGCCAATTTGCACGACCCGGGCCGCATCGACGCCCGCCGACCATTGCAGAAATGTGCTGTCAGGGCGATGACGATTCAAGAGGATGCGTGATCTGCATCCTCGGTAAGCAGTTCGGCTGCGCATCACCGCGAAGTCCGGCGAAACCTGCTCAGGCATCTATCTTCCTTCCTGGCCTGATCTGAGGAGAACATACCCCCGGGTGCCGTCATTCTCTAACGGCGTATGAACCACACAAAATTGAAAGGCCCCGTTTAACTGCCGAGCCACAATATGACCGCCTACGAAGTGAGGGCCCGCATGAACTGCCCGATGACCGCCGACGCAACCTCGCAGGTTCGTGAGATCTGACCGGCTGACAACTATTTGCCAAGACATTCCTGATGCGGCGGCTATGCACGGAACTGAGCATCTGTTCAGGGCCACGGGTGTGCTATACGGCTTTGATGACTATTGGTTCGATGTTGCGCCGGCGCTGGCTGCCGGAAAAGAGCTTTCCATCGTATGCGTATCTGCCGGGCAGGCAACCGCATCCCGTGCGCGACCCCGCGGGACATAGCTACAATAGCGAAGCCATGCCGTTGGCGGCAGAGGCGTCGCTGGACTCAGACATATTCCTTTGGGGTCTCGACCTCTTCAACCATGGGTATTACTGGGAAGCCCATGAGGCGTGGGAGGGTCTGTGGCAAGTTGCAGACCGAGGCGCTCCGCTTCGGACGCTCTTCAAGGGATTGATCCTGTTTTCGGCGGCCGGCGTGAAGATCCGCGAGGGCAAGCAGGCGGCGGCGATGCGTCATGCCGGACGCGCCGCGGCGCTCCTTCGTCGGCTGAACACGGCGGATCATACCTTCGAGCGTGCGCTCGGCATGTCACCTGCAGCGCTCGCCGAATACGCAGAAGCCGCGGCACGGATTCCGGCAGCCTTGCAGGCGACAGCGCTCGGTCAGCCCCAACCCGTGTTTGACTTCATTCTCGGACCAAGCTCCGGCGAAAGGCCGATCAGCTCGCAAAAAAACAAACAGTCATCCGTAGAAGTCGCCGGGAATAGACCGGCCCCGTTGGGCCAATGTCACTGACGAAAGACGAATGCCAGGTTTCGTTCACCTGGCCGTATTTTCGTGTAGCGCGGAATTTCGTCACGTTTTTTTTGGAATTACAAGAGCTCAAGACGGCATGGCTGCATATCGGTTCCGGCGCCTGGCAGCCGAAACGATTTCCGGGGCGAACGCCTATTAGCAATGGCTTTATGGCGATAATTATGCTGCCGAGACATTTATTGCCTTCAGCCACAACCATCACTATGTAGCGAGACTTCGCCTGCTGTCTTCAAGCCACCCGGAGAATTTCATGACAGAAGAAGCCGATCACAATCTCGACGCCCTCATCGAGCTTACCACCGACGTCGTCTCAGCCTATGTCTCGAACAATCCGGTCCCAGTGGGCGATCTCCCCGCCCTGATCGGCCAAGTACATGCGGCACTGAAAGGAACCTCCGTCAGCGTTTCCGCAGAACAGCCGCAGGCTCTCAAGCCTGCTGTCCCGATCAAGAAGTCGGTGATGGCGGACTACATCATCTGCCTTGAGGATGGAAAGAACTTCAAATCGCTGAAGCGCCATCTGTCGACCCACTATGGCCTCACGCCGGACGAATATCGCGCCAAATGGGGCCTGCCGGCGGACTATCCCATGGTCGCGCCGAATTACGCCGCTGCGCGCTCGGCCTTGGCCAAGACCATGGGTCTCGGCCGCAAACCGAAAGAGTCGGAAACGCCGGCGCGGCGAAGCGGACCGGCAAGAAGGTCGCAGCTTGACTTATCTCTCGAGGGTCGTGCGGGAGCGCGCGGCTGCTATCGGCATGATCTGCGCAGAATAGGAAAAGGGGGGACCAAACCACGCCTTACCCGGCGCTCATTCGCTCTTGCCGGGACGCAGGAGAAAATTTCAGCCAGTCGTCGCACAACCCACGCATCTCAAGGATCGCATCGTTGGCGACTACGCAGTCCATGGCACGCCACCACCATATCAGTGGCGGATCGCGCCGCAGCCCGGCATGAAGCTGCAAGCAAGGCTAATCGGTTCCGTCACCGCGTACTCCAGCTGAACATCGACATCATGTGCGCCGTCTTGTGAAGAAGCTACGCCTGGCGACATCAGCACGATTGACGCGGCCAGCGCCTACGCGGCCGAGTTCGCTATCCCTTCGTCTCCCTCAATCCGCGCCATCGCGTCCGCCGCATCTCGACGGAAGCCGCAATCGTCAGCGGCCTCTCGCGCGAAAGGCCCGAGGAGCGTATGTTCCGGCTTCTTGTTCGCGCCGGGCTTAGCTGCAGTGCGGCCGATCGATGCCCGCACGCTTTTTCGGGAGGCCAAAGGCAGCGCATCGGCTTGGCACGCGCGCGCGCTCATGCTGCAGCCGGATCTGCTTGTCGCCGACGAGCGCCAGCGCTCGACGTATTGATCGAGGCGCAGATCTGCCCTCCTTGCGACAGCGGAAAGGAGAGCAAATGACCAGCTCTATTAATCTCTACAGCCGCCAGCTATGGCAACGATTTTGAGAGTGGATCCTTTCGAGACCATGTCGATGCTTACCCACGTCTCGCTTTCGCACATGCGATATGCAATTTGTGCATTGCAATATATCCGGCGATCGATATGATCCTGTTGTCGGCCATCTACTCCTCACAGATGCGATGCCGACGCTGAATGCGGTGCACCTCCTCCCGCGCTGCATTTCAAATCGAGCCCACTGCCACCTCCTCCGGCAGTGGGCTTTTTCTTTGTATGAGCGCCAATTTGGCCCTTGGCCGACGTATTGGCTTCTAGGCGAGGCGAACTACGCCAGCCCCGTTTGGAGCGGGAGGTGACCTGGAGGCCCTCCGCAACAGTTCAAATGAACCTTGTTATTATGCAGTGCAGCAACGATACTGCTGCATCCGCGTTCTGCGCAGCGTCGTGGCCATCTTAACGGCCGACGACAAGGAATACTGATTTGCGAAAAATCTCCGACACCATCACCCGCCTCGCCGCATTCCGCGCCGGGCCGGGTTTTCAGACCAATGCCGCGATCGGTTATCGGATCTGGCGATTTCGGGTCCAATCCGGGTGCCTTGCGTGCCAGGATCTACGTTCCGGATGATCTGCCCGAAGCGGCGCCTCTCGTCGTGGTGCTGCATGGCTGCACGCAGACGGCGGCTGGCTACGACAGTGGCTCCGGCTGGTCGCAACTTGCCGATCAGGAAGGTTTTGCGCTGCTATTTCCCGAGCAGCAACGCGCCAACAATCCCAACCTGTGCTTCAACTGGTTCGTTCCCAGCGACACAAAGCGGAACGAGAGGCCCTTTCCATCCGGCAGATGATCGAGGCGGTTGTCGTCGAATATGGCCTCGACCCTGGGCGCCGCGGGAGGCGCCATGGCATCGGTGATGCTGGCGTGCTACCCGGAGGTTTTTACCGGTGGCGCGATCATCGCCGGCCTGCCCTACGGGAGCGCAAAGACCGCCTTCGACCGCATGCGCGGTTATGGCATGCCATCGGGTCGGCAATTGCAGAAATCCCTACGCGATGCCTCGCCGCACCAAGGTCCTTGGCCTACGATATCGGTCTGGCACGGCTCCGCCGATCATCATCTTCCAACGCTGATGCCATCGTCGAGCAATGGCGGGCCATTCACGGACTCGATGCACGTTCGACCCGATCCGAAATGGTGGATGGTCATTCACGGTATGTCTGGTGCAATGCTCAAGGACAGGAGCTGATCGAGGAATATCGCATCGCCGGAATGGGCCACGGTACGCCACTTGACACAGCCGGCGACGCCGCGCTGGGCGTTGGGGGTCCGTTCATGCTGGACGTCGGTATCTCCTCTACCCGGCATATCGCGCGGTTCTGGGGAATAGCGAAGCCGTGCGTAATGCGAGATGCGAAGACCAAGCCGGCAAGAGCCAACAGCGAGGCGCTCGCGCCCGGTTGCGCGCGCGCTTTTTCGATGCCCAAGGCTGGGGTTCCCAATGTCCCTCAGTCTGCGAAACGTGCAGACATCCCGCCTTCTCAGAAGCCCAACTCCGCCGCGGAGATACGAAAAGTCATAGAGGATGCCCTGCGATCGGCAGGCTTGATGCACTAGAGCACGTCCTGTTTAATCCGGTTCATATCCTGCGGCTTTGAAGTAATTGGCACATTCGGCTGGGGTGAAGAGGTCGACGACCGCGCCGACCACGTCCCACAGAGCCTTGATGGTTCTCTCGGCCTTTGCTCGCAGCAGCGCCTTGAGTTTGGCGAAGGCGTTCTCAATCGGATTGAAGTCGGGACTGTAGGGCGGCAGGTAGAGCAGGCTCGCGCCTGCGGCCTCAATCGCGTCGCGCACGCCGGCGGCCTTGTGGGCGGGCAGGTTGTCCATGACGACTACGTCGCCCTCTGACAACGTCGGGACCAGCACCTGCTCGACATAGGCCAGGAACACGTTGCCGTTCATAGCGCCGTCGTAGACGAAGGGCGCAGTCATGCCCGTCAGCCGCAGCGCTCCGGTGAAGGTCGTGGTCTTCCAGTGGCCATGCGGCACGCCGGCCCGGCAGCGCTCGCCGCGCGGCGCTCTTCCACGCAGGCGGGCCATCTTTGTGGAGAGGCCGGTCTCATCGATGAACACGAGCTTCGCCGGATCGAGATCGAGCTGGCCGTCGAACCAGTCCCGGCGCCGCTTCAGGATGTCGGGGCGATCCTGCTCCAGTGCGTGCGCGGACTTTTATGGAATGGCCCGCCCTCCTTCGAGGGCATCGCGCTAGGATGCCGGTGTTTGGAACCGGAGAAGGACGAGCCATGACGATCATGATACTGGGAATTGACCTTGGCAAGAACAGCTGCAGCGTTGCGGGATTGGATGCGGACGGGAAGGTGGTTCTGCGCCGCCGCATGCAACCGAAAACGATTGTGGGCTTCGCCTCGAAGCTTGCGCCCTGCACGGTTGCAATGGAAGCCTGCTGCGGCGCGCATCATCTGGGTGGGCTTCTGAGCGACCAGGGACATGAGGTCCGACTGATGTCGCCGGAATACGTGCGTCCTTACGTGAAGGCGCAGAAGATGGGATGGTTGCCGCCCTCCCCAGACGGCATCGCAATGTGCCAAGGTCGTGATGTTCAACGCCACGAGAAGGAGAGGACGGCAAATGAAGGATACTATGATCGGGGTGGACCTGGCAAA
>NZ_RZSW01000159.1:0-11565 GCF_003997375.1 Mesorhizobium sp. M5C.F.Ca.IN.020.29.1.1
TCGAGAACCTGCATAAAAGATTCGGCGAACTGCATGTGCTGAAGGGTGTTTCGCTGTCGGCGTGCGACGGCGAGGTCATCGCCATCATCGGTGGCAGCGGCTCGGGCAAGTCGACCCTGCTGCGCTGCATCAATTGCCTGGAGAATCCGACCAGCGGAATCATCCGCGTCAATGGCGAGGAGATCCGGATGAAGGCCGACAGTCACGGCCACACCGTTCCCGCCGACCGCAAGCAGATCGAGCGCATCCGCTCCAAGCTCGGCATGGTCTTTCAGAATTTCAATTTGTGGAGCCACATGACGCTGATCGAGAACGTAATCGAGGTTCCGGTGCATGTTCTCGGCGTCAAGCGCGAAGTGGCCATCGCCGAGGCCGAAAAGCTGCTCGCCCGCGTCGGGCTGGCCGAAAAGCGCGATGTCTATCCGGCCTATCTGTCGGGCGGCCAGCAGCAGCGCGCGGCCATCGCCCGGGCGCTGGCCATCAATCCGCGCGTCATGCTATTCGACGAGCCGACCTCGGCGCTCGACCCGGAACTGATCGGCGAGGTGTTGAAGGTGATCGGCGATCTGGCGCGCGAGGGCCGCACCATGGTGCTGGTGACCCACGAGATGAAGTTCGCCCGCGAAGTCGCGACGCATGTCGTCTACCTCTACAACGGGTTGGTCGAGGAAGAAGGGCCGCCGGAGCAGATCTTCGGTGCGCCCAAATCCGAAAGGCTGAAGCAGTTTCTGCGCAATGTTGGATGACTTGCGAGAAAGCAGACGGGAACGTCAAAACCAAAAAACGGGAGAAATGAAAAAATGAAACCTTTTCTCAAAACGGCGCTCGCGGCCACGCTGATCGCGTTGTCGGGCGCATTTTCGGCAAGCGCCGAACAGATCAAGGTGGGTTTTTCGCCTGAAGCCTATCCGCCGTTTTACTCGCAGGATGCTTCCGGCAACTGGGCTGGCTGGGAAGTAGACATCGTCAACGCCATCTGTAGCGAAGCCAAGCTGGATTGCGTATTGACGCCAATCCCGTGGGACGGCCTTATCCCGGCGCTTAAAACCAAGAAGATCGACGCGATTATGAATTCGATGTCCATTACCGACGAACGCAAGAAGGAAATCGATTTTTCGGAGAAATACTACAATACGCCGACTGCGGTGATCGGCGCCAAGGATCAGAAATTCGATGCGACGCCAGAGGGGCTGAAAGCCAAGATTATCGGCGTTCAGGCGTCCACGGTGCACGCTGCTTACGCCAAGAAGCACTTCACCGATGCTGCCGAGATCAAAGAATACCAGACGCAGGACGAGGCAAATCAGGATCTCGCCGCCGGCCGGATCGATGCCACTCAGGCCGATTCGATCGCGCTCGACGCATTTTTGAAGTCGGATCAAGGCAAAGCGTGCTGCGACCTCAAAGGTTATGTCGCACCGGACCTTGAAGTGCTCGGGCCTGGCGTCGGCGCCGGCGTACGTCAAGGCGATACCGGGCTCAAGGACAAGCTCAATGCCGCAATCAAGGCCATCCGCGCCAATGGCAAGTATGCCGAAATCACCAAGAAGTACTTCGACTTCGACATCTACGGCGAAGAGTCGCAGTCCAACTGACGGCAGCGGCATCAAGCCGGGCATGCCTAGCCGCCATCGTCGCGATGGCACGTCCGGCTTGATACATCGTTGGCGCCTCAACCCGGAAGTCCAGGGGACATCAGCTGAGCGACGTTCTCGCCACCATCTTCGGAGCCAGTTCGCTGGAATTGCTTTCCTTCCAGCCGCCGAACGGCAGGGGTCTCAGCCTTCTGCATGGGTTGGCAAACTCCGTCGGAATTGCTTTCGGCTCCTTTGGAGTCGGTCTCGTGATCGGCGTCGGCGGCGCTTATGGCAAGCTCTATGGCGGGCCGGTGGTCCGTGACCTGCTGGAAGTCTACACCACCGTGGTCCGCGCCGTGCCCGAACTGGTGCTGATCCTGCTGCTTTATTTCGCTGGTACCGACCTCATCAACCAGTTGCTCACCGCGCTCGGCCATGCCGCAATCGATATCAACGGTGTTGTCGCCGGAATAGGCGTGCTCGGGGTCGTGCAGGGCGCCTACTCTACCGAAGTCTTGCGCGGCGCGATTCTCGGCATTCCGCAGGGCCAGATCGAAGCCGCGCGGGCGTATGGAATGCCCCCCGGCCTGCTTCTCAGGCGTATAACGCTACCTGCGATGCTCCCCTTCGCCATCCCAGGGCTGGCAAATCTGTGGCTGATCGCCACCAAGGACACCGCGCTTCTCGCGATCGTCGGCGTCAATGAACTGACGCAAACCACACGGACGGCAGCCGGCGCGACGAAGGCTTATTTCACCTTCTTCATGGCGGCGGGCGCGCTCTATCTCGTTCTGACCCTCGTCTCCAACGTCGTCATCGGGCGTGTTGAGCGCTGGGCGCGACGCGGCATGCCTTCGATCGCGGGAACTCACTGATGGCGGCTGCCGAAACCCCGGTCATTAACGCCGCCGCCCGAGCTTCGCTCTGGATGCGGCCACATCGGATAGCGCTGATCCTGATCGCGCTGGTTATCATATTGGCGTCGATTTTCCTCATGCGCTGGGATTGGCTGCCCGCCTATCTGCCGCTGGCTTTGCAGGGCATATGGCGGACCATATGGCTGCTGGTGGTGACGTCGGCTCTGGGCATCGCGCTCGCTATCCCCCTCGGCCTCGCGCAGGTGATCGGCCCGCCGATTCTGAGCGTTCCGGCCAAGGTGTTCTGCACGGTTATTCGTGGTACGCCGCTGCTGCTCCAGCTCTGGCTGCTCTACTTCGGACTCGGTTCGCTGTTTCCACAATTTCCGTGGATACGCGAGTCGTTCCTCTGGCCCATTCTCAGGCAGGCATGGCCCTATGCAGTTCTTTCGCTGACGATTTCCTATGCTGGCTACGAAGGCGAAGTAATGCGTGGCGCCTTCGCAGGCGTACCGAAAGGTCAACTCGAGGCGGCCCGAGCTTTCGGCATGAGCCGTTGGAAAATGTTCAGGCGAGTATGGCTTCCGCAGGCGATCCACCGGGCGCTGCCGACGCTGGCCGGCGAAACCGTTCTCCAGCTGAAGGCAACACCGCTGGTGGCGACCATAACCATGGTCGACATCTATGCCGTAGCCTCGAGGGTGCGCCAGGATCTGTTCGTCACCTACGAACCCTTGCTGCTTCTGGCGTTGGTCTATATGGCCATCACCGGTATCCTGGTCTTCGGCTTCCGCCGGCTCGAGGCGCGGATTCCGAACCGGCTCGGCTGATCGAGACAGTTTCACGAATTCAGGACTTACGAAATGCAACTTAGTCTCGACCAGGCGACAGGGCTGTGCCGGATGGCGGCGCTCGGCGCCGGCGCCAATGAAGAAGCGGCGCAGTCGCTTGCAGCCTCCATCATAGCGGCCGAGGCGGAAGGGCTGTCGACGGTCGGGTTGTCGCATTTCATCGACTATCTCGAAGCGCTGGAGGCCGGCCGCATCGACGGCAAGGCCGAGCCGGTCATCACTAGGCCGGCCTTGGCGGTCTATCTCTCTGACGCGAGAGGCGGTCTGGCGCATACCGGCTTCGACCGCACGATCGACGATCTCGCCAAGGCGGCGCGCCTGTTCGGCGTCGCCATCTTTTCGCAGAAGAACGCCTATACATGCGGCGCACTCGGCTATTTCACCGGGCGGCTGGCCGCCCAGGGGCTGGTGTCCTTTGCCGCGACCAACGGACCGGCCGTGCTTGCCGGCTCGGGCTCGGTCAAGCCGGTCTATTGCACCAACCCGATGTCCTTCGCCGCGCCCGCCGCCGACGAAACGCCGCTGGTCATCGACCAGTCGTCGAGCGCCACTGCCTTCGTCAACATCCGCAAGGCGGCCGAGGACGGCAGAAAAATTCCAGAAGGCTGGGCACTGGACGTGAGCGGCAACCCGACCACCGATCCCGCCGCCGCCATGAAAGGCGCGATGCTGGCCTTCGGCGGCCAGCGCGGCGCCAACATCGCGCTGATGGTCGAAGTGCTGGCGGCTGGCCTGTCGGGCGCCAACTGGTCGCTCGATGCGCCATGGTTCAGCGGCGGACCGGACAGTCCCGGAACCGGCCTCTTCGTGCTGGCCGTCGAGCCTAAGCTGCTCGATCCGGATTTCGAGAAACGCATGAAGGACCAGCTCGAACGGTTGCGCCGCCGCTACGGCGTGCATGTGCCCGGCCGTGCCCGGGCCGAAGCGGCGGAGAAGGCTGCAGCACGGGGCATAACGGCTCCGAAAGCCGTGGTGCAGCGCATCTCCGAATTCGCCGCCCGGTATTCTTCCTAAAAAGTTTGTCTGCGATTTTTTCGCCGCCGCTGAACCTTTTTGCGCGGTGCCGCGACCAATGCCTGTCCGGGGTGGGTTTGCCCGGGCGGTGACATCCGGTCGAATGTCCCGGGCTGGGGCGGGCGTCTCACGCCGTCCTGATACCGTCTCAGGTCAGGCCGCCTCGTTGGACCCTGACTCCGACCTTGGGAGTCACCCCGAAACCCCGCTTCGGCGGGGTTTTCTGCATTCTCTCGCATCTGGTCAGTTAACACGCCTTTTCTGGTCAACTTTTGTTCATTTGACTTTGACTGAGGTGGTCGGGTGTTTGCGCGAAGCAGCAAAAGAGGAGCCCCAATGTCCGCAAGCACCGACAATTCCAGAAGAAGCCTTTTCGTCCCAGCCCTTGGCAGCCTTTATGCGGCGCTGCACACCACCTCTGAAACCATCCTGCGTGCCGTTGCCGGCATCTTCCTCACCATTCATGGTTCGCAGAAGATCACCGATCCGTTTGGCGCCGCCGAGATGGTCGAGGGCCTCGGCTTCTATCCGGGCGCATTTTGGTCCCTGCTCTTGGCATGCACCGAGTTCTTCGGAGGCATTTTCATCGCCATAGGTCTCTTGACCCGACCGGCCGCCTTCGCCGGAATGTTCGTGCTTCTGGTCACCGTCTGGTTCCATTGGGTCACTATGGGCGAGGGCTTTTCGGGCGCCGAAAAATCGCTGCTGTGGGCGGCGATCCTGTTCTTCTTCGTCATTCGCGGCGGCAACCGCCAATCGGTCGACGCACGCATCGGCAGGGCGTTCTGACGCGGTCGAAACAAGGTCTCCGGCGACTTATCGTCGCCCTTTGCCTTTGGCGCGAAACGGACTAAGAAACGGCTTCAGTCAAGCACCAGTAAATCTGGAAACTGCGCCGGAGCCAGCAATGACCGAAATCCTGCAGACCCCAAAGCTCGTCGTCGTGTTGGGCGGTTCCGGCTTTGTCGGCCGTCACGTCGTGCGGGCGCTGGCCAGGCGCGGCTACCGCATAAGGGTCGCCTGCCGCCGGCCCGATCTCGCCGGCCATCTGCAGCCGCTCGGCAATGTCGGCCAGATCCAGCCGGTGCAGGCCAATGTTCGCGTGCGCTGGTCGGTCGACCGCGCCGTGCAAGACGCCGATCATGTCGTCAATCTGGTGGCCATCCTGCATGAGAGCGGCCGGCAGAAATTCACCTCCGTCCACGAATTCGGCGCACGCGCCGTCGCCGAAGCGGCGCGCGCCGTCGGCGCTGGCCTCACCCATATCTCGGCTCTGGGCGCCGATCTGAACGTGCAATCGGACTACGCGCGCACCAAGGCGCTCGGCGAAAAAGCGGTCCTGGAAACGATCAGCGATGCCGTCATCTTGCGGCCGTCGATCAATTTCGGGCCGGAGGACAGTTTCTTCAACCGGTTCGCCAATATGGCGCGCTATTCGCCGGTCCTGCCGCTGATCGGCGGTGGGCAGACCAAATTCCAGCCGGTCTATGTCGGCGATGTCGCCGAAGCGGTGGCGCGCTCGGTAGACTGCAAAGTCCAGGGCGGCCGGATCTATGAGCTTGGCGGGCCGCAGGTGCTCACCTTCAAGCAATGCATGGAGGAAATGCTTGCCATGATCGACCGCAAGCGACTTCTGGTGTCGGTGCCTTGGTGGGTGGCGAACATGCAGGCATCGATTCTCGGGCTTTTGCCCAATCCGCTGCTGACCAAGGATCAGGTCCTGCAATTGCGCGAGCACAACGTCGTGTCGGAAGCGGCCACCAGGGAAAACAGGACGCTCGCCGGTCTCGATATCCAGCCACAGTCGATCGGCAGCATCCTGCCAAGCTATCTCTGGCGTTACCGGGCCGCGGGCCAGTTCCAGCGCAAGACGGCGGCCTAGCCAATAGGCGCTCACTAAAGGCGCCGCGTGACCTGCATCGGCAGGCCGCCCTGCGGTTGCGTCGTCAGTTTCTGCACCGGCCACGGCTTAGTCTCGGCGGTGGTGTCGAAGCGGAAACGCGACAGCATGATCGCCAGAGCGATGATCGCCTCCTGCATGGCAAAGCTGGCGCCGATGCAGACGCGAGGACCGGCGCCGAACGGTAAATACTGGAAGCGGTCGATCTTCTCGCGATTTCCCGGATGGAAGCGTTCGGGCATGAACGCGTCGGGCCGCTCCCACAGCTTGCGATGGCGATGAACAACCCACGGCATGACCAGCACCGCGGCGCGCCTCGGTATATAGAGGCCGTTCCAGGTTTCGGGTTCGATCGGCTCGCGGTTGATCGACGGCGCCGGCGGATAGAGCCTGAGCGCCTCGTCGAAGGCGGCGCGGGTGAACGGCATGGCGTCGAGCCACTTTGTCGGATCGGACTCGCGCGCCAGCACCGCGTCGATCTCGCGCTCGATCTTTTCGCGCTCCCAAGGCGCTTCGGCCAAGCAATAGAGCGTCCACCCAAGTGCACGCGCCGTGGTCTCATGGCCGGCACCGATGAAGGTGATGATGTTGTCCTCGACCTCGGCGCGCGTCAGCCCGTCCGGTCCCTCCGCCTTGAGCAAAAGCGTGAGAAAATCCTGCGGCACCTTGTCCGGATCGCGCTTGACCCGCTCTTCGCGCATCTTGACGGTGTCAGTGACGATCTTGCGGAAATAGGCCATGGTCTTGCGGCCGCGGATGCGGGTCAGGCGCGGCAGCCAATCGGGCGCCCGCAATAGATCGAGCGGATCAACGCGGCCCATGGTCTCGAACAGCCGGTCGATCTCCTTGGCGAAGCTGCCCGGCTCACCTGATATCTCACCGGAAAACAGCGTCTCGGCCAGGATGTCAAAGGTAAGCAGCGTCATGTCATGGGCGATGTCCGACGTGCCGCCGCCCTCGTAGCGCGTGACGAACTCCCGTGTGCGCCTCAGCATCGGCTCGGCAAAACCGAAGATGTGCCGCGGCGTGAACACCGGCGCCATCGCCTTGCGCGAGCGCCTCCATACCTCGCCCTCAGCGGTCAGCAGGCCGTCGCGCAGGATCGGCCGCAGGATCATCTGACGCACCGTCGCCATCTTGTAGTTTTTCGCATTGTCGACCAGCACGTGGCGAATGAGGCCGGGGGTCATTGGCGATGACCAGTGGCCCGCCGATGCCGGTCACCGAAATCCAGGGTTCGTTGTAGGTCGGCTCGCCCCACAGTTCGAGCGGATTGCGATAGACGATGCGGATCATCTCCAGCGTCGAAGGCGGCGAGGTACGCGGCTTCGGTGCCGGCGGGACGAATGGGGCGGGCTGACTGTCCATGGCGTGCTCCGCTGGTCACCTCAATGTAGTGGCTGGCAAGGCAAGCGTCCATGCCGCCGGCCTCTCCGGAATGTAAGCGGGGACTGGAAAGTACCTGATTGCCGGAACAGGGCGGCCTGCTCTTGTTGCCGCCGCTCTGTTCCAAAACCGATCCACTTTTTGGGTCCGATGCCATGGCCGGCCGAGCGTGTTCTTCTTCCATTCGGAAATGCTTGCAAACCTTGGAAAAACCGCCTTTTGCACTTATATCTAGGACATCAAAGACGCGCGATTCGGAGCCGATTTCTGCGCTGGATGTGCGGCATCAATCAGACAGGTTTTCATGAGCGATCAGATCGACAACGCCAACGGCGCTGAGGCCGAGTACGGCGCCGATTCCATCAAGGTTTTGAAGGGGTTGGATGCCGTCCGCAAGCGGCCTGGCATGTATATCGGCGATACCGACGACGGGTCGGGCCTGCATCACATGGTGTACGAGGTCGTCGACAACGCCATCGATGAAGCGCTGGCCGGCCATGCCGACCTTGTCACGGTAACGCTCAACCCCGATGGTTCGGTGACGGTGATCGACAATGGCCGCGGCATTCCGACCGATATCCACACCGGCGAAGGCATATCGGCGGCCGAAGTGATCATGACGCAGCTGCATGCCGGCGGCAAGTTCGACCAGAACTCCTATAAGGTGTCCGGCGGTCTGCACGGCGTCGGCGTCTCGGTAGTCAACGCGCTGTCGGGCTGGCTGAAGCTGAAGATCCGCCGCAACGGCCAGATCTACGAGATGAGCTTCACGCACGGCAATGCCGACGCGCCGCTGAGGGTCACCGGCACCTACGAACAGCGCAAGGTTGCCGGCACTTATGAGGGGCGCAGCGGCAGCGAGATCACCTTTTTCCCGTCAGCCGAGACGTTCACCATGGTCGAGTTCGACTTCGGCACGCTGGAGCACCGGCTGCGCGAACTCGCCTTCCTGAATTCTGGCGTTCGCATCGTTCTGACCGATGCCCGCCATGCCGACGTCGTGCGCCATGAGCTGCACTATGATGGCGGGCTGGAGGAGTTCGTCAAATATCTCGACCGCGTCAAGAAACCGCTGATCGACAAGCCGATTGCGATCAAAGCCGAGCGTGACGGCATCACCGTCGAGGTCGCCATGTGGTGGAACGACAGCTACCACGAGAACGTGCTGGCCTTCACCAACAACATTCCGCAACGCGACGGCGGCACGCATCTTGCCGGCTTTCGCGGCGCGCTGACGCGCCAGATAACCGGCTACGGCGATTCCTCGGGCCTCACCAAGAAGGAGAAGGTGGCGCTGATCGGCGACGATTGCCGCGAAGGGCTGACGGCCGTGCTGTCGGTCAAGGTTCCCGACCCGAAATTCTCCTCGCAGACCAAGGACAAGCTGGTCTCGTCCGAAGTCCGTCCGGTGGTGGAAGGGCTCGTCAACGAAGCTCTCGGCACCTGGCTCGAAGAGCACCCGACCGAGGGCAAGGTGGTCATCGAGAAGGTCATCCAGGCGGCAGCGGCGCGCGAAGCCGCGCGCAAGGCGCGCGACATCACCCGCAAGAGCTCGCTCGGCGTCACCTCGCTGCCCGGCAAGCTGGCCGACTGCCAGGAACGCGACCCGGCGAAGTCCGAAATCTTCATCGTCGAGGGCGAAAGCGCCGGCGGCTCGGCCAAGGGCGGCCGTTCGCGTCAGAACCAGGCCATTCTTCCCCTGCGCGGCAAGATTCTCAATGTCGAGCGGGCTCGCTTCGACCGCATGCTAGGCTCCGACATGATCGGTACGCTGATCACGGCGCTCGGCACTTCGATCGGCAAGGACGAGTTCAACGCCGACAAATTGCGCTATCACAAGATCATCCTGATGACCGACGCCGACGTCGACGGCGCCCACATCCGCACCTTGCTGCTGACCTTCTTCTTTCGGCAGATGCCCGAGCTGATCGAGCGCGGCCATCTCTATATCGCCCAGCCGCCGCTCTACAAGGTGACGCGTGGCAAGAGCTCGCAATACCTCAAGGACGAAAGCGCCTTCGAGGAATTTCTGATCGGCTCGGGGCTGGAGGAGGCGTCGCTTGCGCTCAGCACCGGCGAGGTGCGGGCCGGACAGGACCTGCGCAGCGCCATCGACGATGCGCTGGCGGTGCGCCAGCTCATTAACGGGCTGCACACTCGCTACAACAGAGGCGTGGTCGAGCAGGCCGCGATTGCCGGCGCGCTCAACCCGGACGTTTTCGCCGATCTCGGCCGGGCCAACGCCATGGCCGATCGCGTCGCCCGGCGTCTCGACATCATCGCCGAGGACACCGAACGCGGCTGGACGGGCCGCATGTCGACCTCAAACGAAGGGGTCGGCGGCTATGTGTTCGAGCGCACGGTGCGCAGCGTCAAGGAGTTCGCGCATCTCGATCTCGCGCTGATCAATTCGGCCGACGCCCGCCAGCTCGACCGCTATGCGCCTCGCCTCGCAGAAGTCTATGGCGAGCCGCCGGTGCTGCGCCGCAAGGATGTGTCGGAAACCATCTCGGGACCGCTGGCGCTGCTCAACGCCGTGTTTGCCACCGGCCGCAAAGGCCTGACCATGCAGCGCTACAAGGGCCTCGGCGAAATGAACGCCGAGCAGCTCTGGGAGACCACACTCGACCCGAATGTGCGCTCGCTTTTGCAGGTCAAGGTCAATGACGCGACGGACGCCGACTCGCTGTTTTCGCGGCTGATGGGCGACGAGGTCGAGCCCAGGCGTGAGTTCATCCAGGAAAACGCGCTGTCCGTCGCCAATCTGGATATTTAAAGCCCAGGCCGGACGCTCAATTTCGAGCGCTCGAGACATCGTTGGTAGACCTAGGCCTGCCAATGATGTCTGCTGCACCGCAACAAAGGTTCACTGAGGAGGGCCCGGTCGGAACGGAAAGGCTTCCAAGGCATTGTGATTGATCACAATCGCCGCAGGAGGCACTCATGGGACGTGGCATTTTGCTCTGGCTTCTCGGAGTCCCGATTCCGATCATTATTCTCATCATGCTTTTCGCACGGTAGGGGGCTGACATGCAGTCAACCCTAACGGCTGTCGACGTTTCCGCACCGACGGAATCCTCTTCCACCGCTGTCAGCTGGGGGCCGATCGTGGCCGGCGCCTTTGCTGCCTCGGGGCTAACACTGATCCTGATGTTGCTCGGCTCCGGGCTCGGGCTGACCATGGTTTCGCCGTGGTCCGGCTTAAGCACATCGGTCACAACTTTCGCGGCCTCCACCGCCGCGTGGCTGATCATCGTGCAGTGGCTGTCGTCGGCTGCCGGCGGTTATCTTGCCGGGCGCCTGCGCACCAAATGGGTCGGCGTCCACACCGATGAAGTCTTTTTCCGCGATACCGCCCACGGCTTCCTCGCCTGGGCGCTTGCAACGTTGCTCGTCGCCGGCGTGCTCGGCTCGGCGCTTTCCGCAGCTGTCGGAACCGGCGTCCAGGCCGCTTCAACAGTCGCGTCGGGCGCGGCAATGGGCGCTTCGGCAGGTGCCACTGCAAACGCCGGAGGCGCCGCGACCGACAACGCAACGTCGTACTTCGTCGATGCATTGTTCCGCCCGGCCGATGCGGCCAGGCTTGCTGCCGCCAGCCCGGAGAGCGATGCGGCGGCGACGGCGCAGGCTTCGCGCATTTTGATCGCGAGCGCAGCAGCAGGAGAAGTGTCTGCCGACGACAAGACCTATCTGTCGCAGCTGGTGGCTGCCCGAGCCGGGCTGTCGGAACCGGATGCCAGGGCTCGTGTCGATGCCGTGCTTGCCAGGGTCGAAGAGGCGAAGGTTCAGGCTCAGCAGGCTGCCGATACCGCCAGGAAAGCCGGTGCCACCTTCGCGCTGCTTGGCGCACTGTCGCTGGTTGTCGGCGCTTTCATCGCAAGCGCCGCGGCAGCCCTTGGCGGCAGGCAGCGCGACGACGAGGAGGCGGTCTTCCTGACCAACCGCTGATCGGTGCTTGACGATTTCTTCTATGCAGGGAC
>NZ_RZSW01000015.1:0-29931 GCF_003997375.1 Mesorhizobium sp. M5C.F.Ca.IN.020.29.1.1
GTCTGAACCTGCTCGGCGTGTCGCCCTTCATCCAGCAGGTGGTGATCGGCGTGGTGATCGCGCTGGCGGTGGCCACGGATACGTGGCGGCGCAGAACGCAATGAAGAATTCGCCAGGGTGTCCGGGCGAAAACGGATCGGTGATCCGAACTGGGAGTTGTTCGGCCAAGGGCGCCGTGATGCGCCGGCAGAACAGATTGAACATCAACGGAGGAAACACATGCTGACCAAACGTTCATTGCTGCTTGCTGCCGCGGCCGTCATTCCGCTGCTCGGACTGTCCGAGATGGCGTCGGCCAAGGAGACCAAGAAGCTTGGCCTTGCCGTCGCCAATCTGCAGGCCGATTTCTTCAACCAGATCAAGCAGTCCGTCGAAGCCTACGGCAAGGAAAAGGGCATCGAAATCATCACCGTCGACGCCAAGGGCGATTCGGCGACCCAGGTCAGCCAGGTGCAGGACCTGATCACGCAGAACATCGATGCGCTGATCTACATCCCGGCCGGCGCCACCGCCGCCACCGTGCCGACCAAGACGGCCAAGGCTGCCGGCATCCCGGTCATCAATGTCGACCGCAATGCCGAGGGCGCACCCGGCGACACTTTCATCGCCACCAACAGCGTGGCATCGGCCAAGGCGGTGTGCGACTACATTGCCAAGCAGGCCGGCGGCAAAGGCGAGCTGATCATCATCCATGGCCAGAAAGGCACGACGCCCGAGGTCGACCGGTCGAAGGGCTGCGGCGAAGCGCTGAGCGGCTATCCCGACATCAAGGTGGTCGGCGAGCTGTGGAGCGAAGGCTGGCATCAGGACGAAGGCTTCAAGCTGACGCAGGACCTGCTGCAGTCGCATCCCGACGTGTCGATCGTCATCGGCCAGGCGGATGCGCTGGCGCTCGGTGCCGCGCAGGCGGTCAAGGTCGCCAATCCCGGCCACAAGGTCTGGGTTGCCGGCTTCGACGGCGACGTGGCGGCGCTCAAGGCACTGAAGGGCGGCGTCTTCGACGTAACCGCGACGCAGCAGACACAAGGCATGGGCCGGCTTGCCGTCGACGCGGCGATCAAGCTGGTAGCCGGCGAAACCATTCCCGCAGAACAGCTGCAGGACGCGACGCTGACCACCAAGGACAATGTCGACCAGTTCATCGCCAAGCATCCCTGACAATCGGTAACGAAACGATGGCCTTGGATCTCAGCCATACGCAGACCCCGCATCTGGGGCTCTTCGTCAGCGGCCTCTGCAAGAGCTACGGACCGGTCCAGGTTCTGGCCGATGCGAGCTTCGAGGTGCGGCCGGGAGAGGTCGTGGCGCTGCTTGGAGAAAATGGCGCGGGCAAGTCCACCGTTTCGAACATCATCGCCGGGTCGACCAAACCCGATGCCGGCAGCATCACATGGCGGGGGAAACCCTATTCCCCCGCCTCTCCCGCCGCGGCCATCGACGCCGGTGTCGGCATGATCCACCAGGAACTGAAGCTGCTGCCGGATCTTTCGGTCGCCGAGAACGTCTATGTCGGACGCCTGCCGATGCGCGGCGGCCGCATCGACCGCGCGGCTATGAATGCGCGGGCATCGGCCCAACTGAAGCGCCTCGGCCTCGATGTTTCGCCGGATCGCAAGGTGCGCACGCTGCGCATCGCCGCCCAGCAACAGGTCGAGATCGCCAAGGCACTGACGCTCAATGCCGAGCTTCTGATCTTCGACGAACCGACAGCAGCGCTTGGCAGCGAAGAAACGGAACTGTTGTTCCAGCAGATCCGCAAGCTCAAGGCGGAGGGCATGTCCTTCATCTATATCAGCCACCGGCTGGACGAGATCGCTGAGATCGCCGACCGCGTGGTGGTGATGCGCGACGGGCGCATCGTCGCCCGGCACGAGCGCGCCGACATTCCGGTGCGCACCGTGGTCGAGCAGATGGTCGGCCGCAGCGTCGAGCGGATGTTCCCGCCGCTCTCGGAGCCGGGCAGCGAGACGTTGCTCGAAGTCGAGAACCTGTCCTCGCCGGAACGCAGTTTTCAGAATGTCAGCTTCTCGGTGCGGACCGGCGAAATCCTTGGCATCGCCGGGCTGATCGGCGCCGGCCGCACCGAACTGGTACGGGCGATCGCCGGCGCCGATCCGATTTCGTCGGGGTCGGTGCGCGTCGCCGGCAAACCGGTGCACCTCAATGGCCCGGCGGCGGCGATCAAGGCCGGCGTCGTGCTGGTGCCGGAAGACCGCAAGGCGCAAGGCGTGGTTCTCGACCAGACCATCGGCGAGAATCTGGCAATCGGCAATTTCGACCATGTCGCGCCGAATGGCTGGGTGTTTCCGAAGGCGGTGCAGAAATTCGCCGAGGCCGGCATAAGCCGGCTCGGCGTCAAGGGCCGGCCTAACCAGGCGATCAGCAAGCTCTCCGGCGGCAACCAGCAGAAGGTGATTATCGCCAAATGGATTTCACGGCCGCCCAAGGTGTTCATCCTGGACGAGCCGACACGCGGCATCGATGTCGGCGCCCGCGCCGCGATCTACGATGTCATCGCCGACCTCGCCCGCTCCGGAATGGCGGTGGTGGTGGTGAGCTCCGACCTCGAGGAAGTGCTCGGCCTTTCGCATCGCGTGCTGGTGCTGAGCCGTGGCCGCCAGCGCGGCATTCTCGATCGCAGCGAAGCAAGCAACGTCGCCGTCATGGAGCTCGCCACAAGCTAGGACGTAACCGGCGATCGGGGAATCGGAACAAAGCGCAGCAGGTGGTATTCTCCCAAGCACCGGACCGCGCGGGGCGCCAGCCGAGGCTGGCGCCCCTTCATTCCTAGGCCGGCGGCTCAACAGGAAACATTTCGATGAAACTATTCGATCTTCATGGGGACGTTGCTCTCGTCACCGGCGCCGGCAGCGGCATCGGGCAAGCAATCGCCATCGGCCTGGCCGAGGCCGGCGCCAATATCGCCTGTTTCGGCCATGCCTCGAAAGGCGGGCTGGACGAGACGGCGCACAGGATCTCGGAGCTTGGCCGCAAGGCACTGGTGCTGACCGGCACAGTGACTTCAGAGGCCGATCTCGCGACGGCGATCGAACGCACTGAAACGGAACTGGGCGCGCTGACCATCGCCGTCAACAATGCCGGCGTCGCCGCGGCCGAGCCGGCCGAGACGCTTTCGCTGGAGAAATGGCAAAAGCTCTATGACGTCAATGTCAGCGGCGTGTTCCTGTCGTGCCAGGCCGAAGCGCGGGCAATGCTGACGCGGCGCAAGGGCTCGATCGTCAACATCGCGTCGATGTCGGGCTCGATCGTCAATCGCGGCCTGACCCAGGCGCATTACAATTCGTCGAAGGCCGCCGTCATCCATATGTCTAGGAGCCTCGCCATGGAATGGGCCGATCGCGGCCTGCGCGTCAACGTCGTAAGCCCCGGCTACACGCTGACGCCGATGAACAAGCGGCCGGAGGTCGCCGACCAGGTCAGGATCTTCGAGCGCGATACGCCGATGGGGCGCATGGCGGCGCCGGAGGAGATGGTCGGCCCGACCGTGTTCCTGGCCAGCCGGGCTTCGAGTTTCGTCACCGGCATCGATCTGATCGTCGATGGCGGCTTCGTCTGCTGGTAGGAGAAAAAATGCAGAAGCGATTCCAGGGTAAGACGGCGGTCATCACGGGCGCCAGCGGCGGCATCGGTGCGGCGATGGCCAGGCGCTTTGCGGCGGAAGGTGCTGCGGTCGTCGTCAGCGCCATCGACCCGCGCGTCGACGAGATCGCCGCCGGAATGAAGGCGGAAGGCGCCAGGGTCGCATCGCTGCGCATGGACGTGACCAAGAAGGACGAGGTTGCCGCCCTCTACGATCTGGCCGAGCAGCAGTTCGGCCGTGTCGACATCTCCGTGCAGAATGCCGGCGTCATCACCATCACCAGGATCGAGGCGATGACCGAGGCCGAATGGGACAAGGTGATGGCGGTCAACACCAAAGGCGTGTTCCTGTGCTGCCAGGAGGCGATCGCGCGCATCCGCAAGCATGGCGACGGTGGCAGGCTGATCAACACCGCATCCGGCCAGGCTCGCCAGGGCTTCATCTACACGCCGCACTACGCCGCCTCGAAATTCGGCGTTGTCGGTATCACCCAGAGCCTCGCCAAGGAAGTGGCGAAGGAGAAGATCACCGTCAACGCGATCTGCCCCGGCATCATCGACACCGACATGTGGGCCTATAACGACGCGGCATGGGGCAGACTGATGGGCGATTACAAGCCCGGCGAGTTGATGGCCGAATGGGTCAGGAACATCCCGATGGGCCGCGCCGGCAGCGGCGAGGACGTTTCCGGGCTGGTCAGCTTTCTGGCCAGCAGCGACGCCGCCTACATCACCGGTCAGACCATCAATGTCGATGGCGGGCTGATCATGTCGTGAGCAACGGGGCAGGTTCACGCGTCAATCTGCTGATATAATCGGCAGGCGGCGAAACTGCAGCCGAATTGCGCGATTCGCGCCGCGTTAGTCGTTGCGCGACATGAACGTTGGTATATATAATTTCATCCCATGAAAATGGCTTCGGTGACTGCCGACAGCCGACATCATGGGACCTTGATGGCTCGCAAGCTTGAGGGCGCCGCAAAACCGGCGATCGATCCGCGGATCACTGCTTCGGCAGCACGGCAGCCATGACGCGATCCCGTCCCGCACGACATCTTCATCGAATTGGGCATCATTCCGTCTGCGCCTACTTTGCGCCGAGAGCAATTTGGTGCCAATGGACTTGCGCAACGACCAGCTTTTCCAACACAATCAAAAAAGACGCAAGAAGGGAACGAACGATAACTTCCACCAGAGCTTGACAGGAGAACAGGCATGTCACTGCGGAGTATGATTTCGAGACTATCAATGGGAGCCTTAACACTTGCCGCGGCAAGTGCACTCGCGCCTTCGGCCCAGGCTGCGGCGCCAGAATCCAATGATCCGATCAAGATCGCGCTATTCGACTGGACCAGCGTCAATCTGAACGCCAAGATCCTTGGCGGCATTCTTGAAAAGCTTGGATACACGGTCGAGTACCCGACCGCCGACTATCTCTCCAGCCTGACCACCGGCCTCACCAATGGCGATCTCGCTGTCGCTCTGGAATTCTGGGACACGACTGCCGGCGAAGCCATGAAGGCCTCGGATGCGACCGGGCAGACCGAACGGCTCGGCAAGCTTGGGCCCAAGGCCAAGGAAGAATGGTGGTATCCCAAATACATGAAGGAGAAATGCCCGGGCCTGCCGAACTGGGAGGCGCTGAAGGACCCGAAATGCGCCGAAGCCTTCTCGACGGCGGAAACGGCGCCGAACGGCCGCTATCTTGGCGGTCCAGTGACATGGGAAGGTTTTGACGACGAGCGTGCCGCGGCGCTGAAGCTGCCCTTCACCGTCATCCATGCCGGCACCGACGCGGCGATGTTCGCCGAGCTGGATTCGGCCTATCAGCGCAAGGCGCCGATCATGCTGTGGGTCTATTCGCCACATTGGGCGCCGGCCAAATACAAGGGCGAATGGGTCGAATTCCCCGACTATACGCCGGAGTGCTACAACGACCCGAAGTGGGGCGTAAACCCTGAAGCGAAATATGACTGCGGCAAGCCGCATGGCGAGATCTGGAAATATTCCTGGGCCGGCATGAAGGACAAATGGCCGGTCGCCTACAAGGTCGCGAAAAACTACACGGTCGACACGGACGAGCTCAACAAGATGAGCGGCGAGATCGATCTCGAAGGCAAGACGCCGGAAGACGTCGCCGCTGCCTGGATCGCCGCGCACGAAGCCGACTGGAAAGCCTGGGCCGAGTGATCGTTCCAACTGGAAACTGCGAGACCCGGTCATTCATGGCCGGGTCTCTATTCCATATTCCAGAAGGACGACTGCATGGCCGATACGACTGAACAGGTGCTACAAGCAGCAGGCACGCCAAAGGATGCCCGCCCGATAAAGCTCGCCTGCTACAATGTCTGGAAGCTGTTCGGGGCGAACGCGGCCAATTTTATCCGCCAGCGTGACGGCAAGGCCAGCATGGCGGAAGTCGTCGCGGCCGGGCTGGTCGGCGCGGTGCGCGCCGTCGACCTCGAAATCCGCCAGGGCGAGATCTTCATCATCATGGGCCTGTCCGGCTCCGGCAAATCGACGCTGGTGCGCTGCATGTCGCGGCTGGTAGAGCCGACGCATGGCAAGGTCGAGTTCGAGGGCAAGAACCTTCTCAAGATTTCCGATGCCGCGCTGATCGAGCTGCGGCGTCACCGCATGGGCATGGTGTTTCAGAATTTTGCCCTGCTGCCGCATCTGAACGTGCTGGAGAACATCGCCTTTCCCCTGGGCATCCAGGGACAGGACCGGCCGACGCGCGAAGCACGTGCACGCGAGGTCATCGAGCTTGTCGGCTTGCGCGGTCGCGAGCATTTCTATCCGCGCGAGCTTTCCGGCGGCCAGCAGCAGCGTGTCGGCATCGCCCGCAGCCTCGCCACCAAGCCGGAAATCTGGTTTCTCGACGAGCCGTTCTCAGCGCTAGATCCGCTGATCCGCCGTGAGATGCAGGACGAGCTGATGCGGCTGCAGACCATGCTGCACAAGACCATCGTCTTCATCACCCATGATTTCGATGAGGCCATCCGGCTGGCCGACCGCATCGCCATAATGAAGGACGGCGAGGTCATCCAGATCGGCACGCCGGAAGAGCTGGTGGTCAATCCGGCGACCGACTATGTCGCCGAATTCACCCGCGACGTCGACCGCGCCAAGGTGATCTCGGCGCGAAGCCTGATGCGCGCCTGCGATGGCACCGAGCATGGCGGCGTGGTCGCGCCGGACGCCAAGATATCAAGTTTTTCGGCAAGCATTGTGTCGGCCGGCAAGCCGTTCGCGGTGGTCAATGGCACTGGCAAGCCGATCGGCGAGGTCACACCGCAAGCCGTGATCGATCTTCTGGCCGGGATCGAGCGTCGCGGGGCTAGCGCATGACGGTGACGGCAAGCACCAGCGAGGCGAGATCGCGGCCGGTTCAGCTCTGGCTGGTGGTCTGGGCCTGCGCCTTTGCCGCCGTGCTTGCCGTGTTCCTGCTACAGGACAGGCTGCCCTGGGCAGTCAACTATCCGGCCGGCGCAATCGTTTCCGTCGCCGACTGGGTCAGCGCGCTGATGAACCTGATAAAGTCGAACTTCTCCTGGCTGACGCGGTCGATCACCGCGGCGCTCGGCGTGCCGCTCGATTTCGCGCTCAATCTGCTTGCCAAGAATTTCAAGATCGGCCGTGGCGCGGATATGGTCGTCCTGCCGCGCCTGTCATGGGTCGGCGTCTGCATTGCTGCATTCCTGGCCGGCCGCGCCGCCGGCGGCTGGAAGCTCGGCGCGCTTGTCGGCGGCTGTTTCCTCTACATCGCGCTGTTCGGCCAATGGACCAGCGCAATGCTTACGCTTGGGCTGATCTCCATCGCCGTGCCGTTCTGCATCGTCACCGGATTGTTCGTCGGCATCTGGGCGTGGCGCAAGCCATGGGCTGAGAGGCTGTTGATCTCTCCTGCCCTCGATCTGATGCAGACCATCCCAACCTTCGCCTATCTGATCCCGATGCTTCTTTTGTTCGGCAACAGTCCGGTTTCGGCGATGATCGCGACGGCCATTTTCGCGACGCCGCCAATGGTGCGCGCGACGATGCTGGGACTGTCGCGGGTGCCGTCCGAGATCGACGATTTCAGCGAGATGGCCGGCTGCACGGCGCGCCAGAAACTGTGGCGCGTGCTTTTGCCGTCGGCGCGTCCAGCGCTGATGGTCGGCGTCAACCAGGTCATCATGCTGGCGCTCAATATGGTGATTATCGCTTCGATGATCGGCGCCGGCGGCCTCGGCTACGACGTGCTTTTGGCGCTGCGCGCGCTGAAGGTCGGCGAGGCAATGGAAGCCGGCCTTGCCATCGTCGCGCTGGCAATCGCGCTCGACCGGCTGAGCCAGGCGATCGCGCGCAATCACGCGCAAGGCCATGTTTATCAGGAGGTGAGCCCGAGCTTCTGGCGCCGCTACCCCAATCTGACGCTGGCCATCGCCGTCCTTGCCGTCACGACGCTGCTTGGCCTGTTTGTGCCGGCGTTCGCGGCGGTGCCGAAAGCGATCACTTTCACCACCGCCCCGATGTGGAAGACAGCGGTGAGCTGGATCACGATCAACTTCTTCGACACGATCGAAGCGTTTCGCGTGGCGCTGATCCTCAATGTGCTGAACCCGGTGCGCGCCTTCTGCGAGGGCTTCCCGTGGCTGGGCGCGGTGTTCCTGCTTGGCCTTGCCGGTTACCAACTCGGCGGCCTGCGCCTCGCCGTCCTGGTCGCCGCGCTGACCATCTTCTGCGCGGTGACCGGCCTGTGGGAAAAGACCATGGCGACGGTCTACCTGTGCGGCATCTCGGCCTTCATCGCTTGCCTGATCGGCATCCCGATCGGGCTGATGGCTTCGCGCAGCGACCGCGTCGAGAAGGTCGTCACGCCGGTCATCGACACGCTGCAGGTGCTGCCGTCGTTCTGCTTCATCATTCCAGTGGTGATGCTGTTCCGCGTCGGCGACGTGACGGCGATGATCGCCACGGTCGCCTTCGCCGTGGTGCCTGCCATTCGCTACACCAATTACGGCCTCCGGCAGGTGCCGCCGGCACTGATCGAGGCGGCAAAGGTGTCGGGCTGCACCAAGCGCCAGACGTTCCTGCGCGTGCAGCTGCCGCTGGCGTTGCCCGAGATCATGCTTGGCGTCAACCAGACGATCCTGATGGCGCTGGCGATGATCATCATCTGCGCCATGGTCGGCACGCGCGATCTCGGCCAGGAAGTGTTCATTGCGCTGTCCAAGGCCGATTCCGGCCGCGGCATCGTCGCCGGATTGGCCATCGCCTTCATCGGCATCATCGCCGACCGGCTGTTCAACGCCTGGACGGCGAAAGCACGGGCAAGGCTGGGATAGCCGGAAAATAGAGGGTCGCGCGCCCCGCGAAACGGCAGCTTGCACAGAAGCTGTCCTTGCCAAGCTGATCGCAAAAATGTCTGCATCAGGGCCGAAAGCGGAAGGTCAGCTTTCAGGACAGATGCAACAGAAAGAGGACGTTCCGTACCCGACCCGGAGCTAACCTTCAAATATGTAGCGAAATAAAGGGAACAGCGGTATTTTGATCGATTGAAGTCGCCTTGGGGATGCTCATGGCTCTAGATGTCATTGGCGCGGGCATGGGCCGCACTGGCACATTTTCGCTGAAGCTCGCGTTAGAGCATCTTGGGTTCGGGCCTTGCCACCACATGGCAGACGTGAATGCCAATCCCGAACAGAAAGTGCTGTGGCGCGCCGCTGGCCAGGGACAACTCCCGAACTGGGATGTGGCATATGCCGGCTATCGTTCCGCGGTCGATTGGCCAACGGCGCATTTCTGGCGCGAAGTGAGCGATCACTACCCTGATGCAAAGGTTGTCCTCACCGTCCGTGACCCCGAACCCTGGTATAACAGTGTGGCGCAAACGATAGGACTCGCCATGGACGCTGGCAGCAATGACCCACAGTCCTTCGGTGTGGCGGTAGTTGGCAATGGCGTCTTTGGCGGTCGCTTCAATGACCGTGATCAAGCAATAGCCGTCTATGAAGCACATAACGCCGCGGTGAGAGCCACGCTACCTTCCGAACGTCTTCTTACCTATCAGGTCTCCGAAGGGTGGGAGTCGCTGTGTGCCTTTCTCGGGGTACAATTGCCTACCGAACCGTTTCCACGCACCAATTCGACTGCCGAATTTCGTGCTCGCATAGGGCGCTGAACGGCGGCCTGGCCTCAGAGCAATCCCGCGACCGCCATCGTAGTCAGATCTCGGTTCCCCCTGCGAGGGTCAGCGCATCCTCAACGTCCACGCGAGGGCATCAGACGATGAATTCAATCCACTAGTGGTCATGGTCTGAGGGTTGAGTGCCGTTGGCTCATTTCGCGGGAAGATCTTCGGCCGTCGACGCTTCGATGCGTTCGCCTACCAACTCCTGCAAACGCCACAATTGCCTGTCGTGAATCCCCATACCTTCAAGGTGACTTACAGTGCTGTGGAGATAGTCGGCCATGGAACCCCACGGACCGCACGCGAGCGCGAGCGCGTCGGCGATCTGTTCCAGCGACAGCCCGCGGACATAGCGTCCGCTGTTCCGGTTAATCACAAAGGTGATCGCGTGGAGCGGTCCGTTCTCGGTGCGAACATTCACCCAACGCGGCGAATGAGCGGACGGCTTGGCGCGCATCTCACGACGAAAGAGCCTGCCGAGATTTGCCTCGATAGCATCCGGCGGCAGGCGATAGACCGCGCCCTTGCACTGCCCGCCACGGTCGAGCGACAACATGAGACCGGGTAGCCTGTCTGATCCTCGAAACCACCGGTCCCAACCGAGGCAGAAGGAGCGGTGCCACCCGGGCACCAAGCCAACCCGCTGGTCCACGAAATCACAGGCCGGGTTCCACATCAGCGATCCAAGGCAAAGAGCCAGACCTCGTCACCTGACGGTGCGGGGGCAAGTATCGCCCGGACGGTGTCATCGTGGTCGGCGTCGGACGGCGCGGTGAAGGGCTGTGGCAGAGAATCGTCCACACTGAGGACTCTGGCGACCAGCTCGGGCGTTAGCCGCATTTGACTTGGTTTCGGGGCCATGGCTCGCCACACTCGCAGCAGTCGACCAAGGCATCAAGTGTCAGATTCGCACCATTAGGCTGCGGCGAGAACGACTGGAACGGGTCAGAAACTCCGGTTCGGGGAGCTGCTGATGCTCGAATAGCCGCTGCCTTGCCCCGGACGCTGCCCTATCCGACTATCTTGTGCGAGGCAGACGTCTTTGCTAGCCCGCGTCACCTTTGTATTGCCAGAAATGCGTCCCAGGCTGGTTTCATGCTGAAGCGCCCCACCGTGAGTTTAGCCTTTCTCCTCATCTTTTCCCTCGCTGCTCACGGTGCGGACGGCTTGGGGGAGCGGCTTGAAAAGCTCTTTGATGAGGCCGAGCGCTTGACGCCGCTGCGCACGGTTGCCATCGCGCATGAGGGCGCGTTGGTGGCGGAGCGTGGCTATCGCGGCCACTCTCCGGCACGTGCTGCCAACATAAAATCAGCCTCCAAGTCGATTATCTCCGCGCTCGTCGGCATCGCCATCGACAAGGGCGTGCTCCAAGGCACTGACCAGAAGATCGCTCCGCTTCTTCAGGCCGACCTGCCCGCCGACGTGGATCCGCGGCTCCAGCAGGTTACGATCGGTCATCTGCTTTCCATGCAGGCAGGGCTGGGTCGGACCTCCGGCCCAAACTACGGGCGCTGGGTGGCAAGCGGTAACTGGGTGCGGGCAGCGCTCGCCATGCCCTTCGACGACGATCCGGGCGGTACCATGCTCTATTCCACCGGCTCGACCCATCTCCTTTCGGCGATCCTGACGCGGCGGACCGGCCGCTCAACCCTGGCACTGGCACGCGAATGGCTGGGGCCGCAGGAGGGCTTTTCCATCGCCGCCTGGGACCGCGACCCACAGGGCATCTATCTCGGCGGCAACCAGATGGCCATGAGCCCGCGCTCGCTGCTGGCCTTTGGCGAGCTCTACCGCAACGGCGGGGTGAGCCGCGGCGGACGGCAGCTCGTGCCGGCCGATTGGATCAAGCTCTCCTGGCAGCCACGCACCGCGTCCCGTTTCACCGGTGACGGTTATGGCTATGGTTGGTTCATCCGTCAGATCGCGGGCGAAGCGGTCTTCTACGGGTGGGGGTATGGCGGGCAGATGGTCTATGTTGTGCCCGGGCGCGCGTTGACCGTGGTCATGACATCCGATGAAAACGGCCCCGCCGGCCGCAGCGGCCACCGCGACGATCTCCATGCCCTGCTCGAGCGGATCATTGAGGCGACGAAAGACGTGCACGAGGCTCGCAGCAACTGACGCATGTCGCGCAAGATGTGCGGCGAGGAAGCCCTTACTCCGCCGCGACGCCTTTCACCTCCAGATAAGATTCCATCGAATCGTCCATCGCCTGCAGCCACGGCGTATGGTGCAGCGGCGCCATCGTGCCGGTCATCAGCGAGCGATAGGCATTGTCGCGGAAGCCCATGATGTTTTCCATCTTGTGGTGTTCCCACTCCATGAAGGTCTGATTGACAGCCTCGACGTCGAAGCCGGGATAGTCGGTCTGATCCATCAATTCCTTGGTGTAGTCGCCCTGGAACCAGATCATCTGCTCGGCGTCTTCCAGCGTTTCCTCCCGCGCCCGCCATTTCCTGCCGTGTTCGGCCATCACTTCTGCCGAAGGCAGCTTGATGCGGCCCATGATGACGTCGCGGGCGAACCAGGCCTGCGCGTCGAACATGTTGAAGGTGTAAAACTGGTCCTGCATGCCGATATAGAACAGCCGCGGGTTCTTCTCCCAGACGACGCCCTCGAAGAGCCCGTCCGGCCACATGCGGTTGGCGGTCTTGAGCTTCAGATCCTCCGTGAGGAACGGGAAGGAGTGGAGGTAGCCGGTGCACAGGATTATGGCGTCGACATCCCTGGTGCTGCCGTCCTTGAAATGCGCGGTCTTGCCGACGACCTTCTGCAGCAGCGGCACTTCCTTCCAGTTGTCCGGCCATTTGAAGCCCATCGGCTTCGAGCGGTAGCTGGAGGTGATCGATTTGGCGCCGTATTTGTAGCATTGCGAGCCGATATCCTCCGCCGAATAGGAGCGGCCGATGATCAGGATATCCTTGTCCTTGAATTCCATGGCGTCGCGGAAATCGTGGCTGTGCAGGATGCGGCCGTTGAAGGTCGAGAAACCCTCGAAATAGGGGACGTTGGGCACGGAAAAATGCCCCGAGGCGACGACGACGTTGTCGAACTCTTCCGAATAGGTGACGTCGTTGGTGCGGTCATGCGCGGTGACGGTGAACTTTTTCGTCGTGTCGGAGAAGGTCACCATGCGCACCGGGCTGTTGAAGCGCACCCATTGGCGCACGCCGGATTTTTCGACGCGGCCCTTGATGTAGTCCCACAGCACGGCGCGCGGCGGGTAGGAGCCGATCGGACGGCCAAAGTGCTCCTCGAACGTATAGTCGGCGAATTCGAGGCATTCCTTCGGTCCGTTCGACCAGAGGTAACGGTACATCGAGCCGTGCACCGGGTCGCCATGCTCATCGAGGCCGGTGCGCCAGGTGTAATTCCACAGGCCGCCCCAGTCGGACTGCTTTTCGAAGCAGACGATTTCCGGAATATCGGCGCCCTTGTCGGCAGCCGACTTGAAGGCTCGAAGCTGGGCCATGCCGGAAGGTCCGGCTCCAATGACGGCAACACGACTTTTCATTGCAAAGCCTCCGGTCTCATTTCCCTAACGAAACAAATTTCACTGACAGGACAGTAATTGCCCCTTCGATGCTGTCAACAGGCCTTGTGCTGAAACCACGTTTCCCCAGACCGGATTTTCGGCAAAACCGCCGACGCCCGAAATCCGGAGAGAACGCCGTTCGACATAAAGTGGGTTGCTGTCGCAGTTGCGCTCTGTATCCGCACCGAATATGTTCACCGTGAGTGAAATAAATCCGCAGAACCGGGTGGCGAGATGGCGAAGAAAGCTTCCAATTTCAGGAATGGGGCAGCCGCCAAGGCCAAGCCATTGCCGAAGGGAGTGGTAACGATCCGGACTCCACTGACCCAGGACCCGCACGCCGTTCGCGACACCCGCGAAAAGGTCCTGGAGGTCGCGATCGGCCGCGAGGTGCGGGCGTTTCGCAAAAAACTCGGCATCACCGTTGCCGATCTTGCGGCTGCCACAGACATTTCGCTTGGCATGCTGTCGAAGATCGAAAACGGCATCACTTCGCCGTCGCTGACCACTTTGCAGGCACTGTCGCGGGCGCTCGGTGTTCCGGTCACCGCTTTCTTCCGCCGTTTCGAGGAAGAGCGCAGCGCCGTCTTCGTCAAGGCCGGCGAAGGCCTCGACGTCGAGCGGCGCGGCACGCGTGCCGGCCACCAGTACAATCTGCTCGGCCATATCGGCTCCAACACCAGCGGCGTCGTCGTCGAACCCTATCTGATCACGCTGACCGAAGATTCCGATGTGTTTCCGACCTTCCAGCACGAAGGCATGGAGTTCCTCTACATGCTCGAAGGCGAGGTTGTTTACCGGCATGGCAGCAATCTCTATCCGATGAAGCCCGGCGACAGCCTGTTCTTCGATGCCGACGCGCCGCACGGCCCGGAACAGCTGACGCAACTGCCGATGCGCTATCTCTCGATCATCTGCTATCCGCAGGGTAGTGCGGGTTGAGCGGGTTCGTCTGCGAAGGACTGCGCCTCATTCCAGCGTGGGTTCCTCGCCCCCACGAAGTGGGGGAGAGGTGGCTCGGCGAAGCCGAGACGGAGAGGGGGACGGCGCCCTACGAAGCCCCCCTCTCCGGCCGCTTCGCGGCCACTTCTCCCCCGCTCGCGGAGGCGAGGAACCCAGGGCTTGAGGGGCGGCACAAACAGAGCAGGCAGAAACTTAGTCCGGCCCAAACCCCGGGCTCGTCGGGCTGCCGTCGTCGAGCTTCGACAGCCATTCGACCAGTGTCCGACGATAGCGTGTCAGGCCTTTGTAATTGGCGAGCTCGTCGGGAAGGTCGCGGATGACGCGGTGCAGGCGCCGCGCCCATTTCGGCTGCGTCACCAGCTCATCCATCTTGATCAGGTAGCAGCGGATCGGGAAGACGATGCCGTTCGAGCGCGGCAGCCGCCAGAAGCTCTGCAATTCGACACGCAGATGGACCTTGTCGCCAACGTTTTCGGGCGTCACCGTCGCCCGGTCCGGGCCCCATTTGTGATAATTTTCCGGACTGGTGTCGAGGCGCGGATTGATCGTCATCGTCCAGTTCAACCGCCGCGCCGGCTTGCCTTGCTGAATGTTGGTGAGGAACTTCAGCGCCCGGATGAATATGCCCTTCTCATGCGCCAGCGGCACCGGCGCGTGCCACTCGAAGAAGTTCATGCCAATGTCGAAATCGAGCGACCAGTCGGCCTGGGTTGTGACCATGCCGGCATCCATCCAGAGGTTGCCGTCACGCTGGTCTAGGATGCAGAAATCGCCTTGTGATTGCCGCGTGATGTATTCCATCGGCCCGTAAGGCAGAGTCGACACGTCGCCGAAGGTGAAGCTGTCGTCGATGCCGAGCGGCCGGTTTATCCAGCGCCATTTGTCGCCGTCGCGCGACAGCGTGAAATGCTCGGGATAACCGAGCGCCTGCTGTTCCATTAGAAGCTCTAGCAGGTCCCAGCCGGCCAGCGTCATGTGCGGCAGCGACTGGCAGCGCAGCGGGTCTTCCGCCAGCACCAGCGCGCGGTCCTGCATCTCGGCGACATAGTGCTCGTCGACGTCGATCAGGTTTTCGAGCACGCTGCCTTTCGGCCCCAGAACATGCGGCTCGATATTGACCGCATACATGTAGCTGTCTTCGTGGAACGGGAACGGAAACCGCCTGATGTGCTCCGGGCTGTTTTTGAACGTGAAGTCGTCGCGGAACGTTTCCTTGCGAAAGGTGATTCCCAAGCTCGCCTCCTATCTTTCCAGCACCAGCGACCTGCCCTCGAAGCGCGAGACGCAGGGCATGATCTTCTTGCCGCAACGGTGCTCTTCCTCGCTCAGCCAATGGTCGTTGTGGATGAATTTGCCGTCATGCGCGATGACGTTGGTTTCGCACTGGCCGCAGACGCCGCCGCGGCAGAGATAGGGCGGATCGACGCCGGCGGCCTCGATCGCCTCGAGCAGGCTCTGCTGCTCGCCGACGCGGATCGTCTTGCCGCTGACCGCCAGCGTCACGTCGAAGGGGGCGCCGGGCTGCGGGGCGGCAAAATGCTCGAAATGCACGGTTTCCGTGGGCCAGCCCAGCGCAGCGGCGCGGTCGCGCACCCAGCCGATCATGCCGGACGGGCCGCAGACGTAGAGATGTGTGCCGAGCGGCTGTGACGACAGCAGCCGGTCGAGCTCGATGCGCTCGTCGCGGTCGTCGTGATAGAACCTGACGCGGCGGTCATAGCGCTCTCTGAGCACATCGGCATAGGTGCCGAGCGAGGCGGTGCGGCAGGTGTAATGCAGCTCGAAATTGCCGCCTTCCGCTGCCAGCTGCGCGGTCTGCGCCATGAACGGCGTGATGCCGATGCCTCCCGCCAGCATCAGATGCTTCCTGGCGCGCAGATCGAGCGAAAAAAGATTGACCGGGTAGCTGATCACCATCTCCATGCCGGGCCTGACATGCCTGTGCATGAACAGCGAGCCGCCGCGGCCGACGTCGTCGCGGCGCACAGAGATCGTGTATTCGCGTGTGTCAAGCGGCGAGCCCATCAACGAATAGGGGTTGAGCCTCGTCCGCTCGCCGTCGCGCATCTCCACCACAACATGGGCGCCGCCGGAAAATGTCGGCAAAAGCTGCCCGTCGCGCCGGCGGAAATGGAAGCGCGTGACCAATTCGTTGACCGGGACGACATCGCTCACCACGACGTCAAGCTTGGTGGTGCCGGTGCTCATCGAAAGATCTCCTCCGTCGGAGGAATTTCGCTGCGGTCTTCCGCATTGATGCAGACGCCCTGGAATGCCGCGAGGCGCCTGGAATAGTGATCGCGTACCAGAAGAAGCAGGCCACAATGCGAACACGTTGCAGGCTGCGTCGTCACGTTTTCGGTGATGCCCTTGCAATGGACGCAATGGATGCGGCGCGCCCGCGAGCCGCGGTGCTCGGTCTGGATGGAGGTGTGATCGATGCCGGCTTCGAGCGCAGCCTGCATGGCCTGGCCAATCAGCCCCTCGGTGCCGGCGAGATAGAGACGCAGGCCCATATGGGCGTTGGCCAGCGTCTGCTTCAGCCGCGGGAGGGCGCTGGCGAAGGAAGGCCCCTGGTAGAACTGCGCCGGCTTCAGCGCTTCGAGCGCGGCGACATGCTTGCTGTCATTGCCGGGGATGAAGATGATATGGGCATCGGCAAACAAACCATCGGGCGCCTTGGCGGCCAGGTCTGTTATGGCCAGCGCTCCATCTGCATCCGCCACGAAAAGATGGTGCTTGCCGGGCTGCGGGGACAGGGTTCCGTAGACCGGCCGGCTGATGATGCTTTTCGCTGCCATTCTCTCAGTATGCCTCAGCCTTTCGCCGTGCGCTTGGTCTTCTTCGGATCATCGAAGGGAAGCGGCTCAGCCGTCGCGCTGATGGCGCCGCTCTTGTTGCGGATCTGGAGCCTGGTGCCCTGGACGGCGCAGTCGACATCGAGCCGGGCGATGCCCATCGATTTCTTGACCAGCGGCGAATACATGGCGCAAGTTACCACACCGACCTTTTTGCCGTCGCGATAGACCGGCGCGCCCTCGTCGGCCGGCTCCTTGCCTTCGAGCAGCACGCCGAAGATCTTGAACCGCTCCTTGCCCTTGAGGCGGTAGTGCTCCTCGGCACCGCGAAACCCTGTCTTGCCGGGGCTGACTGTGAAGTCGAGGCCGAGCTCCCACAGTGTGTCGCCGGGGCCTTCGTTCTCGAACGGATACTTCTGCGAATTGTCGTAGGGATAGAACAAGAGATAGCTCTCGACGCGCAGCATGTCGAGCGTGGTGAACCGGCACGCGATGATGCCGGCGCTCTTGCCCTCGTCGAGGATGGTGTCCCAGATCGTGCCGGCATCCTGGCCACGGCAGAAGATCTCGTAGCCGCGTTCGCCGGTGTAGCCGGTGCGCGAGATCATCACCGGAAAACCGAACAGCCGGGTCTGCATGTGGTGGAAATAGTTGAGGTCGCGAATGCCCGGCACATGCTTTGCCAGATAATCGACGGCTATCGGCCCCTGCAGCGAAAGGTCGTGCAGATTATCGTCGAAACGCAGCGATACATCGCGGCCCATGGCGGCGCGCTGCAACTCCTCATGGCCGGTGCCCGAACCGTGCACGACCATCCAGGCATTCGGGCCGGTGCGGTAGAGAATGCAGTCGTCGGTGAACTTGCCGGCCTCGTTCAGCATGCAGGCATAGGCCGACTTGCCGGGATAGATCTTCTCCACGTCGCGCGTCGTGGCGAGGTCGATCAGGTGCGAGGCATGCGGCCCGGTGATGTGGACCTTCTTCAGGCCCGACACGTCCATCAGCCCGGCCTTGGTGCGGATGGCGATATACTCCTCGTCGGCGTTCTTGTCGTAGGTCCAGGCGGTGCCCATCCCGCTCCAGTCTTCGAGCTTCGAACCGAGCGCACGATGGCGATCCGCCAAGGTCGAAAATCTCCAGGATGCGGTCATGGACTTGCTTCTCCTCACACGATTGCCGGTGTTTCGCCGCTCAAGGGCACTGAGGGCCCGGCGACGGTCTGCGCCATATTGACTCAAAACTCCAAAAGCGCGCAATACTAAGATGCAAAAAGTTTTACTCAGAGGCAAGGAACGCAACTGAACGGAGGGGACATGAAATGGAAGGGAATCTCAACGCTCTAACGACCATTTTCACGGAATTCTATTACTGGGTGACCATCGTCATGATGTTCCTGATCCATGTCGGGTTCTGCATGTACGAGGTCGGCGTGTCGCGCCGGCGAAATCATCTGAAAACGCTTATGAAGAACGCGATGGCGATCCCGCTCGTCACGATCACGTTCTATTTCTTCGGCTGGTGGATCTATTTCGGTTTCCCCAATGGGCCGGGCATCGCCGGCGGACTTGTCACCGCACCATTTGCCGAACCATGGAATCCGCTGATGGGCACCCACCTCTCCGGTGTCAATCCAGGCGAGACGGGGGTCACCCCTACCGATGCCGCGCTGTGGCATCGCCTCAATGGCGTGTTCTGGGGCGCCTTCCTGCTGTTCTCCATCACGACGGCGTCGATCATCTCGGGTTCGATCATAGAACGCGTGCGCTCGGGTGCGTTCTGGATCGTCGCGGTGCTGGTCGGTTCGGTCCTGTGGATCCTCGACGCGTCCTGGGGCTGGCATCCGCAAGGCTGGATGGTGAAGCTCTGGGGCTATCATGATGCCTATGCATCGGGCGTCGTGCACGCGATCGCGGGCGGAGCGGCGCTCGCCTTTCTCATCGTGTTGGGTCCGCGCATCGGCAAGTTCAGGCCCGACGGCACGGCGCGCGCCATCCCACCTCACAATGTGTGGCTGGTCACGATCGGCCTGTTCCTGATCTTCACCGGCTTCTGGGGCTTCTACGCCGCGTGCAACATTCCGCTGATCAGCCCGGCCACGATTGCCGGCCAGATCACCGGCGAGACCTGGACGGCGACTAACATCTATCTCGCGCCGACCACGCTCTCGGCGATCACCTTCAACTTCCTGATGTCGCTGTCGGGCGGTATGCTGGCCGGCTACATCGTCTCTAAAGGCGACCCCTTCTGGACATTCTCGATGGGGCTTTGCGGCATTATCTCGGCCTCAGCCGGCAATGACCTCTATCACCCGATCCAGGCACTGCTGATCGGCGCGATCGTCCCGACCATCTGCTACAAGCTGCACTATTTCGTCGAACGCCGCTTCAAGATCGACGATGCGGTCGGCGCCGTCGCCGTGCACGGTTACGGCGGATTCCTCGGGGTCGTGGTGGCGGGCTTCATGCTGTGGGGACAGCCGTCCTCGCCCTATGAGGGCTTCGCGCACATCAACCCGCTCGGCAATTTCGCTGGTGCGGTGCTGATGTTCGTGCTCGGTTTCGTCCCCACCTTCGTGGTCTGCAAGATCCTCAGCAGCATGAACCTCCTGCGCGTACCGGCGAAGGTGGAACTCGAGGGCGTCGACTTCGCCCTCAATCATGCTTTCGAGGCGTCGGTCCGCGAAGTGGGAACCGCCGAAAAAGCCATGATCAAATAGTCAACGGGCAAGGAGAACCGCAGTGTCTACCAATGGAATGGAAAGCTGGGCCGTGGACCTCAAGGACGTCGGCGCGATCTACCCGTTTCAGGGTTCCGAAGTCGTGATGGTGATCATCGGCCTCGTCTTCTGGATCGGATGGCACGTCCTCCAGACGCGCCACGAGAGTGCTGAAATCGAGGCCGATATGGCTGCGGATCGCACTGGAGATGAGACGAGAAAGGCGATCGACCGCCATTAAGTCGCCGATGGTCGTCTGGCGCGTCATTTGCGCCAGACGACTTGTCCAAGATGAAAAAAACTTTCATGCGAGTTGAATTCGACTCATGAAGCTGGTAGCAGCTAAATCATACCTCATCTCGGGAGCCTGACATGTGCGGAATCGTCGGACTGTTTTTGAAGGACAAGTCGCTCGAGCCCCGGCTCGGCTCGATGCTTTCGGAGATGCTGATCTCGCTCAGCGATCGCGGTCCCGACAGCGCCGGCATCGCCATCTATGGAGCGCGATCCGGCAACGAGGCCAAGATCACCATCCAGTCGGCCAAGCCGGAGCACGATTTCCGCAACCTTGACGCCGAACTCGCCAGGGCGATCGGAACGCCGGTGAACATCGCAGTGAAATCGACGCATGCGGTCGTCAGGACCACGCCCGACAAGATCGATGAAGTGCGCGAGGCCATCCAGGCGCTGCGCCCCGATATCCGCATCATGGGCGCCGGCGATGTCGTCGAAATCTACAAGGAGGTCGGCTTGCCCGAAGCGGTCGTCGATCGCTTCGACGTGCGCAGCATGACCGGTACGCACGGCATCGGCCACACCCGTATGGCGACGGAATCGGCGGTGACGACGATGGGCGCGCATCCGTTCTCGACCGGCGCCGACCAGTGTCTGGTGCACAACGGCTCGCTGTCCAATCACAACAATGTCCGTCGCGAGCTGATCCGCGAAGGCATGAAATTCGAGACCGAGAACGACACCGAAGTCGCGGCCGCCTATCTCTCCTCGCAGATGGCGCATGGCAAGAATCTCGGCGAGGCGCTGGAAGGCACGCTGAGCGACCTCGACGGCTTCTTCACCTTTGTCGTCGGCACCAAGAACGGCTTCGGCGTGGTGCGCGATCCGATCGCCTGCAAGCCTGCCGTCATGGCCGAGACCGACCAGTATGTCGCCTTCGGCTCGGAATATCGCGCGCTCACCAAGCTGCCCGGCATCGACAATGCGAGGGTCTGGGAGCCCGAGCCCGCAACCGTCTATTTCTGGGAGCATTGAGCTCATGCCGGCAATCAACGTCTCCAAGGCGACCCGCGAGCAAGACCATGAGCAGAGTCGGGCGTCGACGGTCTTCGACCTGGCCGAAATGCCGCTGCGCGAGCTCAACCAGGCGCTACACAATCTGACCCCTGGTTCGAACGAGACCGCCTGGGAAGTGCTGAACCCAAAAGGCAGCCATTCCGTCGCCGTCGGCGTCGACCAGCCGATCACCATCGATGTCCACGGCAGCGTCGGCTATTATTGCGGCGGCATGAACGACGGCAGCGCCATCACCGTGCATGGCTCGGCGGGACCCGGCGTCGGCGAAAACATGATGTCGGGTTCGATAACGGTCAAAGGCGATGCCAGCCAGTATGCCGGCGCCACCGGCAGGGGCGGGCTGCTGGTCATCGAAGGCAATGCGTCGTCGCGCTGCGGCATCTCGATGAAGGGCATCGACATCGTCGTCCACGGCAATATCGGCCACATGTCGGCCTTCATGGCGCAATCCGGCAATCTGGTGGTGCTGGGCGATGCCGGCGACGCGCTCGGCGATTCCATCTACGAGGCGCGGCTGTTCGTGCGCGGCAAGGTCGAAAGCCTCGGCGCCGACTGCATCGCCAAGGAGATGCGGCCAGAGCATCTGGAACTCCTGCAGGGCCTTCTCGACCGTGCCGGCGCGACCGGCGTCAAGGCGGCGGAATTCAAGCGTTACGGCTCGGCGCGCACGCTCTACAATTTCAACATCGACAACGCCGACGCGTATTGAGGCTCTATGACCTATCGCAACCCGCCGACGACGCCGCGCAAATCCGCGACTTTCGACGACTACACGCTCTCCGAGATCCGCCGCGCGGCGGCGACCGGCATCTATGATATTCGCGGCGCCGGCGCCAAGCGCAAGCTTCCGCATTTCGACGACCTGCTGGTGCTCGGCGCCTCGATCTCGCGCTATCCGCTCGAAGGCTATCGCGAGCGCTGCGACACCAGCGTGGTGCTGGGTTCGCGCCATGCGAAAAAGCCGATCGAACTGAAAATCCCGATTACCATCGCCGGCATGAGTTTCGGGTCGCTCTCCGGCCCGGCGAAGGAAGCACTCGGCCGCGGCGCGACGCTGTCGGGCACCTCGACGACCACCGGCGACGGCGGCATGACCGAGGAAGAGCGTGGCCATTCCAAGACGCTGGTCTACCAGTATCTGCCATCGCGCTACGGCATGAACCCGCGCGATTTGCGGCGGGCGGATGCCATCGAGATCGTCGTCGGCCAGGGCGCCAAGCCCGGCGGCGGCGGCATGCTGCTTGGCCAAAAGATCTCCGACCGTGTCGCCGAAATGCGCACGCTGCCGAAGGGTATCGACCAGCGCTCGGCCTCGCGCCATCCCGACTGGACCGGGCCTGACGATCTGGAAATCAAGATCCTGGAACTGCGCGAAATCACCGACTGGGAAAAGCCGATCTACGTCAAGGTCGGCGGCGCGCGGCCCTATTACGACACAGCCCTTGCGGTTAAGTCAGGCGCCGACGTCGTCGTGATCGACGGCATGCAGGGCGGCACCGCCGCCACCCAGGAAGTGTTCATCGAGAATGTCGGCCAGCCGACGCTTGCCTGCATCAGGCCGGCGGTGCAGGCACTGCAGGATCTCGGCATGCACCGCAAGGTGCAGCTGATCGTCTCCGGCGGCATCCGCAATGGCGCCGACGTCGCCAAGGCGCTGGCGCTCGGCGTCGACGCGGTGTCGATCGGCACGGCCGCACTTGTCGCGCTCGGCGACAACGACCCGCGCTGGGAGGCGGAGTACAACGAGCTCGGCACTACCGCCGGCGCCTATGACGACTGGCATGAGGGGCGCGACCCGGCCGGCATCACCACGCAAGACCCCGAACTAATGAAACGGGTCGATCCGATAGCGGCCGGCCGACGGCTGGCGAATTATCTTAAGGTGATGACGCTGGAGGCGCAGACGATCGCGCGTGCCTGCGGCAAGAACAGCCTGCACAATCTCGAGCCCGAGGATCTCGTCGCGCTGACGATCGAAGCCGCCGCCATGGCCGGCGTACCGCTGGCCGGCACCAACTGGATACCGGGGAAAAACGGCTTCTAAGATATATCAAACCACCAAGAATGCCATAAGCGAGGAACTACAATGGGGAACGATCTCGCCGCCTTTGCCAAAGAGAACGGCGTCAAATATTTCATGATTTCCTACACCGACCTGTTCGGTGGGCAGCGCGCCAAGCTGGTGCCGGCGCAAGCCATCGCCGACATGCAGAAGGACGGCGCCGGCTTTGCCGGCTTTGCCACCTGGCTCGACCTGACGCCGGCGCATCCAGACATGCTGGCGGTGCCGGATCCGGATTCGGTCATCCAGCTCCCGTGGAAGCCGGAAGTCGCCTGGATTGCTGCCAATTGCATTATGGACGAAAAATCGGTCGAGCAAGCGCCGCGCAACACGCTGAGGCGGCTGATTGACGAGGCCGCCGGCGACGGTATGCATGTCAAGACCGGCGTCGAGGCCGAGTTCTTCCTGATCTCGCCGGACGGCAAGAGGATTTCCGACGATTACGACACAGCGTCAAAGCCCTGCTACGACCAGCAGGCGGTGATGCGCCGCTACGATGTCATCGCCGAGATCTGCGACCACATGCTGGCACTCGGCTGGGGCCCCTACCAGAACGACCATGAGGACGCCAACGGCCAGTTCGAGATGAACTGGGCCTTCGACGACGCGCTGGCGACCGCCGACAAGCATTCCTTCTTCAAGTTCATGGTGAAATCCGTTGCCGAAAAGCACGGCCTGCGCGCCACCTTCATGCCAAAACCGTTCCCCGGCCTGACCGGCAATGGCTGCCATGCCCATATCTCGGTGTGGGACAAGGACGGCAAGACCAATGTCTTTGCCGACAACGCCATGGAGCTCGGCCTGTCGGCGAAGGGCAAGAATTTTCTCGGCGGCATCATGAAACATGCCTCCGCACTTGCTGCGATCACCAACCCGACGGTCAATTCCTACAAGCGCATCAATGCGCCGCGCACCATTTCGGGCGCCACCTGGGCGCCGAACTCGGTGACCTGGACCGGCAACAACCGCACCCACATGGTGCGCGTGCCCGGCCCCGGCCGTTTCGAGCTGCGCCTGCCCGACGGCGCGGCAAACCCTTATCTGCTGCAGGCCGTCATCATCGCCGCCGGCCTCGACGGCATCCGCTCGAAGGCCGATCCGGGCAAGCGCTACGACATCGACATGTACCAGTTCGGCCATACGGTGGAGGGTGCGCCGAAGCTGCCGCTCAACCTGCTCGATGCTTTGCGCGAGTTCGACAATGACAAATCGCTCAAGGCGGCGCTGGGTGAGGAATTCTCGTCGGCTTATCTAAAGCTCAAGCACCAGGAATGGAATTCCTATGCTTCCCACTTCACCCAGTGGGAGCGTGACCACACGCTGGATATCTAGAGCATCGGACCGAAAAGTGTGAAGCGGTTTTCGGATGATTCCGATGCGCCAAGAAAGGTGCTGCGTGGCGTGAGCGATCTCGGAATAGATTTATGAAATACTCGATCTTCTCCCTCGCCCGCGCCGCGTTTTCCGGTCACAAGACCTGGCAGCGCACCTGGCGTGACGCCAGCCCGAAGGATCACTACGACGTGGTGATCATCGGCGGTGGCGGCCACGGCCTGGCGACAGCGTGGTTCCTGGCCAGCGAGTACGGCATCAGGAATGTCGCCGTGCTGGAAAAAGGCTGGATCGGCTCCGGCAATGCCGGCCGCAACACCACCATCATCCGCTCCAATTACGGGCTGCCCGGCAACACCGGCTTCTACGAACTGTCGATGAAGCTGTGGGAGCGCATGGAGCAGGATCTCAACTACAACACGATGGTCAGCCAGCGCGGCGTCATCAACCTCTACCATTCCGATGCGCAGCGCGACGCCTATGCGCGGCGCGGCAACACGATGCGCATCAACGGCATCGATGCCGAGCTGCTCGACCTGGCGGCGGTCAAGAAGATGATGCCGTTCCTGAACTTCGACAATGCACGCTTTCCCGTGCAAGGCGGCCTGCTGCAGCGGCGCGGCGGCACAGCGCGCCACGACGCGGTGGTCTGGGGCTACGCCCATGCGGCGAGCGCGCTCGGCGTCGACATCATCCAGAATTGCGAGGTGACAGGTTTTTCGCGCGACGCCAACGGCAAAGTGACCGGCGTCGAGACTTCGCGCGGCACAATCGGCGCCGGCAAGGTCGGCATGGCCGTCGCCGGCAGTTCGTCGCGTGTCGCGGCGATGGCGGGCCTGCGCCTGCCGATCGAAAGCCATGTGCTGCAGGCCTTCGTCTCCGAGGCGATCAAGCCGCTGCTCCCCAACGTCATGACCTTCGGCGCCGGCCATTTCTATGTCAGCCAGTCCGACAAGGGTGGGCTGGTCTTCGGCGGCGACATAGATGGCTACAATTCCTATGCCCAGCGCGGCAACATGCCGGTCATGGAAGACGTCTGCGAGGGCGGCATGGCGCTGATGCCGATGATCGGCCGCGTGCGCCTCTTGCGCCAGTGGGGCGGCATCATGGACATGTCGATGGACGGCTCGCCGATCATCGACAAGACGCCAGTGGACGGGCTCTATCTCAATGCCGGCTGGTGCTATGGCGGCTTCAAGGCGACGCCCGGCTCCGGCCTCGTCTTTGCCCATCTTCTGGCCCGCGACGAACTGCACACAGAAGCGGCGCGGTTCCGCCTGGACCGGTTCCGGCGGGGTGCTGTGATCGATGAAAAGGGCGTCGGCGCCCAACCGAACCTGCACTGAGGACGGTCCAAAAAGCATGCGTATTGTCTGTCCCTTCTGCGGCGAACGCGAACTCGGCGAGTTCAGCTATCTCGGCGACGCCAAGCCGGTGCGTCCGGCAGCCGGCGCCCCGGAGGACGACGTGTTCGACTATGTCTACCTGCGCGACAACATTGCCGGTGCGATGAGCGAATATTGGTACCATGCTGGCGGCTGCCGGGCCTGGCTGAAGATCACCCGCAACACGCTGACACACCAGATTTCCTCGGTCGAGCCGGCGGCGGGCGCAGGCGCTGCAAAGGTTGGCGCCTGATGGTTAGTCACGCGCAGACGCACCGGCTGGAGAGCGGCGGCCTCATCGACCGCTCGGCGCCCCTGAACTTTCGCTTCGACGGCAAAACCTTTGCCGGCTTCCAGGGCGACACCCTTGCCTCGGCGCTGATCGCCAATGGCGTCAAGCTGGTCGGCCGCTCGTTTAAATACCACCGGCCGCGCGGCATCCTGACATCAGGCTCGGAAGAACCCAACGCGCTGGTCGAGCTGCGCACGGGCGCGCGGCGCGAGCCGAACACCAAGGCGACCACGGCAGAACTTTATGACGGTCTGGAAGCGGCCAGCCAGAACTGCTGGCCGTCGCTGCGCCACGACCTGATGGCGGTGAACCAGCTGTTCTCGCCGATCTTCGTCGCCGGCTTCTACTACAAGACCTTCATGTGGCCGGCGAAGTTCTGGGAAGCGATCTACGAGCCGGCGATCCGCCGCGCCGCAGGGCTTGGACGCGCGCCGGGCGTCGCCGATCCCGACCATTACGACAAGGCCTGGGCGCATTGCGACGTGCTGATCGCCGGCTCCGGCCCGGCCGGGCTGGCGACAGCACTTGCCGCCGGTCGCAGCGGTGCCCGCGTCATCCTGTGTGAGGAAGATTTTGCGCTTGGCGGCCGCCTGCTTGCCGACGGCGGCACGATCGACGGCATGCCGGCGGCCGAATGGACTTCCCGCACCCTGGCCGAACTCGCCACGCTGCCCGATGTTCGCATCATGAACCGCACGACGCTGTTTGGCGTCTATGATGGCGGCACCTATGGCGCGATCGAACGGGTCAACGATCATCTGCCCTCGCCGCCCGAACACCAGGTGCGCCAGCGGCTGTGGCGGATCGTGGCCAAGCGCTGTGTCGTTGCCGCCGGCGCCATCGAACGGCCGATCGTCTTTGCCGGCAATGACACGCCCGGCGTGATGATGGCTTCGGCGATGCGGACCTATGTCGCGCGCTATGCGGCGACCCCTGCGAAGAGGATCGCCCTGTTCACCAACAATGAGGATGGCTGGCGCACAGTCGAGACCGCGCTCAGTGCCGGATTGCAGATCGCGGCCGTCGTCGATGCTCGCCCAGACGTGTCCGCCGCGCATCGCGCGCTTGCCGCCAAAGCCGGCTTTCCCGTGCTGAACGGTTCGGTCGCCAGTGTCGAAGGCGGCAAGGACGGTGTCAGGAAAATCTCGATATCGCTGACCGGCGGCGCACGCGCGGAAGTCGAAGCCGACGGACTTGCCGTTTCCGGCGGCTGGAACCCGGCGGTCGGGCTGACCTCATACCATCGCGGCCGGCCGAAATGGCAGGACGATATATCAGCCTTCGTGCCGGACGGCGCCCCTCCGGGCATGGTGGCCGCCGGTGCTGCCAACGGCGCCTTCGGCCTCGGCGCATGCCTGAGCCAAGGGTTTGCCGCCGGTGCGGCAGCGGCACACAGTGCCGGACACCACGGCAATGCCGGCACGCCGCCAGTCGCCGACGACGAGGCTTTTTCGCTGGCTCCGCTCTGGCATGTCGCAGGCAAAGGCAAAGCCTTTGTCGACTACCAGCATGATGTCACCGCTTCGGACATCGAACTGGCGCAGCGCGAAGGCTTTGAATCGGTCGAGCATCTCAAGCGCTATACGACGCTCGGCATGGCCACCGACCAGGGCAAGACCTCGAACGTCGCTGGCCTCGCCATCCTGGCGGCGGTATCAGGCAAGTCCATTCCCGAGACCGGCACGACGATCTACCGTCCGCCCTATGTGCCGGTCGCCATCGGCGCCTTTGCCGGCCATCATCGCGATGAGAACTTCCATGCGACAAGGCTGACGCCATCGCATCACTGGGCAGCAGAACAGGGCGCGGTGTTCGTCGACACCGGCCTGTGGAAGCGCGCGCAATGGTATCCGCGCGCCGGCGAGAAGGACTGGCTGGAATCGGTCACCCGCGAGGTCAAGGCGGTGCGCTCTGGCGTCGGCTTCTGCGACGTCTCGACGCTTGGCAAGATCGACGTGCACGGACCGGATGCCGGCGCCTTCCTCGACCGCGTCTACATCAACACCTTCTCCAATCTTGCGGTGGGAAAAGCGCGCTACGGGCTGATGCTGCGGGAGGACGGCATGGTCTATGACGACGGCACCACGTCGCGGCTGGCCGAGGACCATTATTTTCTGACCACCACCACCGCCAAAGCCGGGCCGGTGATGCAGCATCTCGAATTCTGCCGGCAGGTGCTGTTTCCTCAACTCGACGTGCAACTGACATCCGTCTCCGACCAGTGGGCGCAATTCTCGATCGCCGGGCCGAAGACCCGGGACCTGCTTCGAGATATGATCGATCCAGCCGAGGATTTGTCGAATGAGGGCTTTCCGTTCATGGGGGCGCGGGAAGTAGCGCTTCGCGGCGGCATCAAGTCACGGCTGTTCCGCATCTCGTTCTCCGGCGAGATGGCGTTCGAGATTTCCGTTCCCGCCCGCTACGGCGACGCGCTGGTGCGCAATCTGATGCTGGCCGGCAAACAATTCGGCGTGACGCCTTATGGCACCGAGGCGCTTGGCGTCATGCGCATCGAAAAGGGCCATGTCGCCGGACCGGAGCTGAACGGCACGACGACTGCTGCCGACCTCGGGCTTGGCAAGATGATGTCGACCAAGAAGGATTTTATCGGCCGCGTCATGGCCGGGCGCGAGGCGCTGGCGGCAGCGGATCGGCAGGTCGTGGTTGGCATCAAGCCGACCGACAAGACGCGCCGCCTGCGCTCCGGCGCACATGTCATTCCGAAGGGCGAGATACCAGGTTTCGCCAACGATCAGGGCTATGTCACGTCGGTCTGCTTCTCGCCGACGCTCGACCAATGGATTGGGCTGGCGCTTGTCGAGCGCGGGCGCGAGCGGATCGGCGAGATCGTCCATGCGCATGACCCGCTCCGCGGCGAGGAATACGATGTCGAGCTGTGCAATCCCGTCTTTTACGATCCGGATGGAGGGCGCCAGCGTGGCTGAATCTTCGTGGCTTCCCCGCAGTCCGCTGGAACGCGCGCTTGTTGCGGGCGCTTATGGCGAGCGCCAGGTCGCGCCGGGCATTTTCCTCACTGAAGTTCGCAATTTCGAGTTGATCCAGGTGATGGCGCGGCGCGGCAAAGGGGCGGAACTGGCGAGCGCCACCACAGCCCGTTTCGGCTTAGCGGCTCCGGATGTGCCGAAGGCGGTGAGCGCTTCGGACGTGATGCTCATCTGGTCGGGACCGGATCAGTTCCTCGTCTTATCGAAGGGCGGTAAGTACACGATAAACACATTGAGCCAGGTGTTTTCGCAATCCGCCTCGCTGTCGGACCAGTCGCATGCGCGCGCCTGGATCAGCGTCTCGGGAGCCAAGGCGCGCACCATGCTGGCGAAATTGTCGTCGATCGATCTGCACCCGACGGCGTTTCCGATCGGCGCCGCTGCCGCGACGTCGATCGACCATACCAGCGTCAATCTCTGGCGCGGCGATGACGGGCCGGATGGGCAGGCGGTGTTCAATCTTCTGGTGTTTGCAACCTTCGCCGAAAGCTTGTGGCACACAATGCTCGACGCGGCCGCCGAATACGGCGTCGACATCAGGCATTCCGAGGAATTCGCGTAAAGTTTCATCCGCGTGTCTGCGGCCGGCACGAAGCCTCACCTTGCCAAATCCGGCCTTGCCGCCTATTCTTGCCGCTAAAATAATTTCACGTACAGGCAAACTTGTTTCTCGAAACTGGGGTTGAGATGAGCCAGTCGCCCTACCCCGCCGTCGCCGCCGGACCGCCCCGGCCGAGCCTGATCCTGCGGCCCGGCC
>NZ_RZSW01000160.1:0-11548 GCF_003997375.1 Mesorhizobium sp. M5C.F.Ca.IN.020.29.1.1
GCCCGCTGCTTGCCCGCATGGGCGAGGCCAAGGTGTCGCTGCCTGGCGGCTGCGCCATCGGCACGCGCCCGGTCGATCTTTTCCTGGAAGGCCTTCAGGTGCTCGGCGCCGATATCGACGTCGACACCGGTTATGTCATCGCCAAGACCAGGAACGGCCGTCTTGTCGGCAACCGCTACGTCTTCCCGAAAGTGTCGGTCGGCGCCACCCATGTGCTTGTCATGGCGGCGTCGCTGGCCAATGGCGAGACGGTGCTCGAAAACGCCGCCCGCGAGCCCGAGATCGTCAACCTCGCCGAATGCCTCAACGCCATGGGCGCCAAGATTTATGGCGCCGGCACCGAGACCATCACCATCGACGGCGTCGAAGCGCTGTCGGGCGCGCGCGTCCGGGTGATACCCGACCGCATCGAGACCGGCACCTATGCGATGGCCGTCGCCATGACCGGCGGCGACGTCATGCTCGAAGGCGCGCGGGCTGACCTGTTGCAGACCGCGCTCGACGTGATTTCCCAGACCGGCGCCGAGATCACGCAGACCAATTCCGGCATCCGCGTCAGGCGCAACGGCGCCGGCATTGCGCCGGTCGACGTGACGACAGCGCCCTTCCCGGCGTTCCCGACCGACCTGCAGGCGCAGTTCATGGGCCTGATGACGATGGCCAAGGGCAAGTCGCGCATCACTGAGACGATCTTCGAAAACCGCTTCATGCACGTGCAGGAGCTTGCCCGGCTCGGCGCCCACATAACACTGTCCGGCCAGACGGCGATCGTCGACGGCGTTTCGAAGCTGAAGGGCGCGCCGGTCATGGCGACCGATCTTCGCGCTTCGGTGTCGCTGGTCATCGCCGGCCTGGCGGCCGAAGGCGAGACCACGGTCAATCGGGTCTACCATCTCGACCGCGGCTTCGAGCGGCTGGAAGAAAAGCTGTCCGGCTGCGGCGCGGTGATCGAGCGGATTTCGGCTTAGGCAATCGGGATTCCAGGGCTTCAGTATTTGATCTTGGCGCGGTTGCACGGATCGCCAAAACCGGCTGGATTCCTGTCTGGAGCACGACGTTTTCCAAAAACCGGTTTCCACTTTTTGGGTTCATGCTCTAACAGAGGGCTGAAAACCAACCTTCAGGTGTGAAATCCGCATGGCTCTCAAGCTTGTCGCGCTCGACGATCAGGATCTGAGCATCGTTTCGGCCCATGTCCAGGACGCCGTGCTGAAGGTCGGCGACCTCGAATACATGCCGGCGGCCAAGCGCTTCGTGATGACGATGAACCGCTTCGTCTGGGAGGCGAAAACGGGCCTGTTCCGCCAGCACAATGAGCGGCGGCAAAGCGTGCTGCATTTCGACCGTGTGCTGGGCGCCAAAACCAGCGGCATTGCCCGCGACAAGCCGGACGAGGTGCTGTCGCTGCTGGCGATCAGCTTCGTCGCCCTCGACAAGCCGGCCGGCATTGTCGAGCTGATCTTTTCAGGCGGCGGCGCGATCATGCTCGATGTCGAGTGCATCGAGGCGCGGCTCGCTGACATCGGCGGCGCCTGGGAGGCGACGTCGCGCCCCTTCCACAGAGCCTGAGTACACAAGATGGCCATCACCCTTCGTCTGTCCGATGCCGATTTCGAGCAGCGTTTTGCCGCGTTCCTTTTGACCAAGCGGGAGGTCTCGGCGGACGTCGACGCCGTGGTGCGCGCGATCATCGCGCGGGTGCGCGCCGAGGGCGACGCGGCGCTCATCGAGTATACGCAGAAATTCGAGCAGGCCGATCTGAAAGGCCTCGGCATGGCCGTGTCGCAAGAGGACATCGCCAAGGCCTATGATGCGGCCGACCCGCAGACGATCGAGGCGCTTAAATTCGCCCGTGACCGGATCCGTTCCCATCACGAGCGGCAGCGGCCGAAGGACGACCGCTACACGGACGCTGCCGGCGTCGAGCTCGGCTCGCGCTGGACGGCGATCGAGGCGGTCGGGCTCTATGTGCCGGGCGGCACGGCGAGCTATCCAAGCTCGGTGCTGATGAGCGCCGTGCCGGCCAAGGTCGCCGGCGTCGAGCGTATCGTCATGGCGGTGCCGGCGCCCTACGGCATCATCAATCCGCTGGTGCTGGTGGCGGCGGATCTGACCGGCATATCCGAAATCTACCGCGTCGGCGGCGCCCAGGCGGTCGCGGCGCTGGCCTATGGCACCGAGACGATAAAGCCGGTCGCCAAGATCGTCGGCCCCGGCAATGCCTATGTCGCCGCGGCCAAGCGCCAGGTGTTCGGCACGGTCGGCATCGACATGATCGCCGGGCCTTCGGAAGTGCTTGTCGTGGCAGACGGCAGCAACGATCCGGACTGGATCGCCGCCGACCTGCTTGCCCAAGCCGAGCATGACGTGTCGGCGCAGTCGATCCTGATCACCGACGATCCCGCCTTCGGCGCGGCGGTCGGACAGGCGGTCGAACGCCAGTTGCAGAGCCTGCCGCGCGGGGAGACGGCGGCGGCGAGCTGGCGCGACTTCGGCGCCGTCATCCTTGTTCCCCAAATCGAGGCAGCACTGCCGCTGGTCGACCGCATCGCGGCCGAACATGTCGAGCTTGCCATCGACGAGCCAGAAGCCTTCCTGGCGCGGATGCGCAATGCCGGTGCCGTCTTTCTCGGCCGTCACACGCCGGAAGCCATCGGCGACTATGTCGGCGGCTCCAACCACGTGCTGCCGACGGCGCGCTCGGCGCGCTTCTCGTCCGGTCTTTCGGTGCTCGATTTCATCAAGCGCACCTCGATCCTGAAGCTCGGGCCGGAGCAGTTGCGGGCGCTGGCGCCGGCGGCCATCGCGCTGGCCAAGGCGGAAGGCCTCGACGCGCATGGACGCTCCGTCGCCATCCGGCTGAACATGTAGACTGACATGTCGGACTACGATCGAACCTATGCCAAGCTGATCGATGTCGAACTCGATGAATCGATCGGCCGTTCGACGCCCGATGTCGAGCATGAGCGGGCGGTGGCGATCTTCGACTTGATCGAGGAAAACAGCTTCCAGCCGGTCAATGACGACGGCGCGGGGCCTTATCGGCTAAAACTGTCGCTGGCCGAATCCCGCCTGGTCTTCGCAGTGACGCGCGAGGACGGCGCTGCCGTGGTCACCCACATCCTGTCGCTGACGCCGCTCAGGCGCATCGTCAAGGACTATTACATGATCTGCGAAAGCTATTACGACGCCATCCGCACCTCGACCCCCAGCCAGATCGAGGCGATCGACATGGGCCGGCGCGGGCTGCACAATGAGGGCTCACAGACCTTGATGGACCGGCTGGCCGGCAAGATCGAAATCGATTTCGACACGGCGCGCCGGCTGTTCACGCTGGTCTGCGTGCTGCACTGGCGAGGCTGAACTGCCAGCCCCTCTGCCCCGCTCGATCCTGCCCCGCTCGATCCTGTTTGTCTGCGGCATGAACGCGGTGCGCTCGCCGATGGCCGAACTGCTGGCGCGCCAGGTGCTTCCGGCCACCACCTTCGTGGCGTCGGCCGGGGTGCGCGGCGGCGAACGCGACCCGTTCGTCGACGCCGTGCTGGCCGAGGACGGGCTTTCCCTGGGTGAACGGCACCCGAGGACACTGGACGATCTCGAGGACGACTATTTCGATCTGATCGTCACACTGTCGCCGGAAGCGCATCACACCGCGCTCGAGCTTACCCGCTCGCTTGCCGTCGATGTCGAATATTGGCCGATGCCGGACCCGACTGGCGTCAGCGGCACGCGTGAGCAGATCATGGCCGCCTATCGCGAGGTGCGCGAACGGCTAAGGGCGCGAATCGGCCACCGTTTCCTAGAGCCGGAAGCAAAAAACGGCGCTGATTAAGCGTTCACAAGCGCACGATTATCATATAGGTTCCGCGCAAATTCCGGCCGGGGCGCTGGGAATCCCATCCAAGCAAAGGTATCGAATGCCGAAGGAAGAAGTCCTCGAGTTTCCGGGTGTCGTGACGGAATTGTTGCCCAACGCGATGTTCAGGGTGAAGCTCGAAAACGAACACGAAATCATCGCCCACACGGCCGGCCGCATGCGCAAGAACCGCATCCGCGTGCTCACCGGCGACAAGGTCCTGGTCGAGATGACACCCTACGACCTGACCAAGGGCCGCATCACCTACCGTTTCAAGTAAAATCGTCAGAGTTCGGCCGGGATCGCGATGAGCATTTTGCAGAAGCTCGTGCTTGCCTCGGGTTCGCCGCGCCGGATCGAACTGTTGCAGCAGGCCGGCATTGAGCCGGATCGCGTGCTGCCGGCCGGTGTCGACGAGACGCCGCTGCGCGCCGAGCATCCGCGTTCGCTGGCCAAGCGCCTGTCGAAGGAAAAGGCCGAGAAGGCACTGGCCTCGCTGCAGGCGGAAGAGGACTATGTGCCCAGCTTCGTGCTGGCCGCCGACACAGTGGTCGCAGTCGGCCGGCGCATCCTGCCCAAGGCCGAAACGTTCGACGACGTCGCCAATTGCCTCGGCCTGCTGTCCGGCCGTTCGCACCGGGTCTATTCCGGCATCTGCCTGATCACGCCGGGCGGCAAGCTGCGCCAGCGGCTGGTCGAGACCAGGGTGCGTTTCAAGCGGCTGCCGCGCGCCGAGATCGACGCCTATGTCGCCTCGGGAGAATGGCGCGGCAAGGCCGGCGGCTATGCCGTTCAGGGGCTGGCCGGCGCTTTCGTGGTCAAGCTTGTCGGCTCCTACACCAACGTCGTCGGCCTGCCGCTCTACGAGACGGTGGCGCTGCTGACCGGCGAGGGTTTCAAGGTGCATGCCAAATGGCAGTCAGCTCGGCCATGAGTTCGGGGCGGTCATGAGCTCGGACGACAAGGTCACGCCGCTGCGCCCCAAGCGGCCCTGCCCCGAATGCGGAAAGCCGTCGGCGCGTGAGACCTACCCGTTCTGCTCGGTGCGCTGCAAAGAGATCGACCTCAACCGCTGGCTCAAGGGCGCCTACGTCATTCCGGCCCGCGACGACGAGGACGAACCGGACAACGACCCTGCCAAATGAGGGACCCTGCCAAATGAGGCTGTTCAGAGCAGCCTGCGGGCCTCGACCGCGTCCCATGAATCCGCCTATCGGGCAACTGCTCGTTTCCCGCTTGAAATCAACGCTTAAGCGCTGGACAGGCCGGATTCCCGTGCTATAACCCACGCGCTTTCAAGGAGCGCCTGCGGCGCTTTCGAGAAATCCGGCGTGCAGAACTGCCCGCGTGCCGGACAGGCCCAGATAGCTCAGTTGGTAGAGCAGCGGACTGAAAATCCGCGTGTCGGTGGTTCGAATCCGCCTCTGGGCACCATCCCCTCTTCTCCCGACACTTCCTTTCATCGCAGCTTCTACGCTCCAGGCTCTTTAGACCCTTGGAATCGCAGCTCTTTTTCGCACTGAGGGCGCACGAGAGCGCGTTTCACGGAGTCTCGGCGTATTTGGTCCAACGAGGCGGAGGGGTGGTATTTTCGTTGGTATTGGACATCCTGATGGTATCGAAGCCGCCAATGGGAGGTTCCAAAAATGGCCCTTTCTGACGTGAAATGCAGAAACGCACGATCCTCTTCAAAACTCTTGAAACTGTCTGACGGAGGTGGGCTCCAGCTCTGGGTGCAGCCCACTGGATCCCGCCTATGGCGTCTCGCCTATCGTTTCGACGGCAAGCAGAAGCTCCTGGCCTTGGGCAGCTATCCACTCGTTTCGCTGGCCGAGGCGCGCCAAGCGCGCGACGACGCCAAACGTCTCTTACGAACTGGGATCGACCCTGCGCAGGACCGCAAATCGCGAAAGGCTGGTTCGGCGGAGGACACGTTTCGTTCAATCGCGGAGGAGTATGTAGACAAGCTGAAGAAAGAGGGACGTGCCGACCGGACAATCACCAAGGTCAAATGGCTGCTCGATTTCGCCTATCCCACGTGTGGCGGCAAATGCATCCGGGAACTTGATGCCGCCGATATTCTTGCCGCTCTTCGCACCGTGGAGGTCCGCGGTCGATACGAGTCGGCCAGACGACTGCGCTCGACGATTGGCAGCGTCTTTCGATATGCCATCGCGACCGCACGCGCGGACACAGACCCAACGTCCGCGCTAAGGGGTGCGCTCATCAGGCCAACGGTGACGCCACGTGCCGCCATTACTGATCCGAAGGCATTGGGCGGTTTGCTCCGTGCAATCGAGTCATTTGACGGGCAGCCCGCAACCCGAGCGGCTCTGAAGCTAATGGCGCTGCTGTTTCCCCGTCCCGGTGAGCTTCGCGCCGCTGAATGGGACGAGTTCGATTTCAAAAGTTCGGTGTGGACCATTCCGGAAGCACGAATGAAAATGCGACGACCGCAGCGCGTGCCTCTTTCAAGGCAGGCAGTGTGTATCCTGGCGGAGCTTAGAAAAATTTCCGAGATCGGCACGCTGCTGTTTCCAAGTGTGCGATCGGCTGCCCGCCCGATTTCCGACAATACACTTAACGCCGCCCTGCGTCGCATGGGGTATAGCAAGAATGAAGCAACGGCCCATGGCTTCCGAGCAACGGCATCAACTCTGCTAAACGAATGCGGCAAGTGGCATCCAGACGCCGTAGAGCGACAGCTTGCTCACATTGAAAATAATAACGTTCGGCGCGCCTATGCCCGGGCGGAGCATTGGGAAGAACGTGCCAGGATGATGCAGTGGTGGGCAGATTATCTGGAAAAAATTGAGAACGCAGGAAGGCGCGGGTAAACTCGATCTACTATGCGGGCAGCGATTGTCCTTCTGGGGTGCTCTGAGATCGCCAGACATAATATCGGGTGGCCTACGCGGCTCTATACTGACCTTGGCCCCTAACACTTCACGGCTTTTCGCCTTGCGCCTTATTCAACAGGCTTCGGGACGCGCCTGTCTTATTGCCTCGCGGAATGCGTTTCTTGTGGAGACACTGAATGATGAAAGCGACCAAAAAGATTTCAAGGCGGCGGAGGTCGAAACCCATGAATTCGTCTGCCGGTCGCCATTCAAGCTGCGAAGTTGCCGGCAGCCACCGGCAAGCTGTGAATAAATATGAGTTGTTCTTGACTTGTTCTATAAGCGCCAGTCACTTAGCGTTCTAATTTGCGGGAGCGGTTGATGAGCAATTTGGAACTACGCGAGTTTCACTCTTTCCTTGAACGGTTAATCGAGAATTCGTCTCGGGAACAGCGCTTTTCCGTCGATAAGATCGTTAACACGGTTCTTAGTGAACATCCTCAGCGCCTCGAAAAGATTCAAAACCAGGTCATAGGTTTGGGTCTGCGGGCACTTATCAGAAACAACTGTCGCGCCAAAACCAGCGCCACCGACAACGGCTCCGATATGTTCGGTGATTATCGCATCGGCAAACGAGTCTCGGTGCCTTATAAGGACGGCAAGGGCAAGCTACGCTGGGACAAGAAGCGGCGCGGCGAACTGACTTTCGACGATTTCGACGAGATTATCGCACGCTGGGATGATCGCCCCGCCCGGCAGTCTCAGGATAGGAGAGAATTCGAGGACATAGCCAAAAGGATTCGACCGTATCGTGACCAGGCACGAACTGTTGGCGAAGCCCTCGGGTTGGCTGCGCGCGACAGTCTATGAGCGCTAGCGAGGCTCCTGACGGGCACCTAGTTTAGCGGCAGCTGGTACCTAATTCCGAACTTCCGTGAACACTTCATTCGGTAATTCTCCTCATGTTGTCAGTTCCGATTAGGCCAGTCGGAAGGTATGAGCTTCACGCCCGATGCTTTTGTCCATCGACCCTTGACCGCCGCGACATATTCCGGATCCTCTTCGATGTAGGCGTGCTCGATCAGGATGACCTGAAGTCCGGCCCTGCGCGCGGTTTCTTCGAAAAGGAACCGGACTATTTTCTGCATCGCAACTTGGTCGTCGTCCTTTTCCATTTCCTTTAGTCGCTTCTCATCCCCACCCTTGGGGTAGTAGGGGCGGCTGATCTGATCAATTACGAGAAGGCCCGGGACGGGCGCGCGCATAGTCTCGAAGAGCTTCTGGAGAGAGAACGACAGCGCGAGGTGCATCGCGAGATAGTTCTGGTCCGAACCGACCTCCGCCATCGCGAGTACCGCTCGTCGCGTCGGCTCGATAAGCGAAAGGCTGGGCGCGGACGAGAAAACGACGCGCGCGCCGGTGGCCGGCACCTCTGTGGGAAGGTCTGCCAACATGTCCGTCGCAAAGTTGCTCACCATGTTTTCGGCGTCGCGCAGACGCTCTCGCCGCGCCTGTGGATCCACTTGGTCCCTGAGATTTTCGATCTCGGATTCAAGCGAGGCTGTATTCGTCGAAGATATCTCGTAGTCTCTAGCGGTAGTCTCCAGAAATTGGTCGATGCGTCCTACTACCCTCGCACGTTCCTGCAGGAGCGATGCTGCGCCTGCGGATTCCTCCTCGACCCGGAGCAGCCCGCTGAGTTGGGCCTCGACCTCCCTGAGGCGGCCGGATCTTGAACCGATCTGGTTTTCGACGTGGCCGGAATGGTCGTCAAGGCGAGGGCGCATAACGTCGACCGCAAGGACTTCGTGCGCCACGATTGTCAAGGAGTTTTGGATCTGCTCTGCCATAGCCAGACCCGCTGCATTTTCCGCATCGCACACGGGGCAGCGCCCGTCGCCCAGCTTGAGGTGCTCGACCAGCTTGAGTTTGTGAGACTGTCCCGACACCGCAGTGCCGTAGCCCGCCGCTTCACGAATGGTTCGCCTCAGCATCTGCCGCTTTTCGCGCAGTGTCTGTAGTTCGGACACGAGCTGCCTTCGCTCCTCCTCCAATACGGCGCGCGTTTCGCTGTCCCCGGAAGCGGGCGTCAAGACGCCGTTCTCGGCGACGCCCCTCAGCTGATCGAGCAGGAGCTGGTCGGATGCGTCTGACGAAGGTAGCTCGGCGATGAGACCGATGCCTTCGGCCTGGGTGAGAAGGGCTATGGAACGCTGCGTCAGAAGACCTTGGCTTCGCTCCTGGGCTTTGGCTTCCCGTTCTATCCTGCCGAGGGCAGCCTCTAGTTGGCGGAGCCTCCGTGCGGCAAGAACGCTCGTCTGATTCACCGCGCCCAAAAAGTACGGCATTGTCGCTTTGATGTCCCGCGCCTTCTCGGGGCGGTGCAAATCGTGCAACAAGGTCTCTCTGCTGATGATGATGTCGCCCGACAGGAACAGGTAGGGTGTCACGTCACGAATAGTCGCGCGTCCTTTCTCGGATTTGGCTGCGACGGCAGGATCGTCCGTATCCTGAATCCCGAACGACTTCTCGATCATCGCGCGCGCCGTATCGCGGTTCGTCGGACCTTCGAGTCCTTCGGACGTATTCGGAAGCCTTAGGTTCTTCCCGGTCCTCACGAACGTCTGGTTGGTGCCGCTCCCGGACTCCGGAATCTTTCTGCCGACGATGAGATTGCTGTCACCCAGCACCCAGTGGACGGCGACGGCCACAGCATGCCCGCGCACGAAGAACGGGAGCCGGCAATCTGTTGACCCCAGGCAGTAGTCGATAGCGTCGATGATCGCGGACTTGCCCGTCCCGGAAGCGCCCGTGATGACGTTCACCTTATCGATATCGAACTCGATCGTCCGGCGTCTGGCACCAACGCCGTAGAGTGCGATTTCACGAACGTTCCAACGGGTCACGGCGTCACTCCGAATGCTGAAAAAATAGATCCTGCCGAACCGGCCTTGCCCATCCAGCTGCCGAGCCGCTCGGCTCGTTTGATCGCCCGTTTGGGGTTCTCTGGTAAGTTGTCCACCGGCGTTGTCGAGGGCGCCCGGGGACCAGGCTCGATGGTCCCAGCATTTCCAAGAGCGAGAGCCCTTGAACAAAGACCAAACCGGATTGCGGCGGAGACGATCTCCTTCGAAGCGTCGAGACGGACGCTCAGATCGAGACGTACGTCCGGATAGCGGTTCAGCCAGGAGAGAAGACCAGTTGTGGCGGCGGTCTCCAGGAAAGACGTCTCCAGGTCATCGGACAGTGCGATAGGCAGGGCCAAGTAAGCCAATGCGAGAGTTGGTGGCTTCCCTCTCGAAGCCGCCACGTATTTCCGGCAAAAGCCGAGGAGACCGAACGTGCCGAATGCAGGGTTGGTCTCTGCGAACAGGTCATACGCAATGTTCATTACTTGAATCCCAGAAGCGCGACATAGTCGGGATGCCAGCCCACCCGGCCATCGATCGAAAGGACCTGGTAAGTGCCTCTGATGTAGCTCGGCGTGGTAACGCTCGGGGCGATGGACTCGATCTTGTCCGGCGCCTCATAATGGCTCCACTTTAGTAGCGCGCGTCCCTTCGACTGCTTCGTCTCTTCAGAGAGTCCGTTGCACTCGTGGCAAATGTCAACGTGGCGGTCGCACCATTCCTCGGCCAGACGGTCGTCGTATCTGGCAATCAGCTCCCGTCGCCAAGGATTTTCGGTCGACCAACGCGAACGGGTTTCGCGAGCCCGCCATTCGTTCGTGACGGCCCTTCTAAATTCCGCTTCGGTGCCGCCCACCAAACTTATCTGGTTCGCGACCATGGGGTGCGACTTATGGGATTCGGGAGGGAGTTCGACCGCAAAATAGTCGACGAGGGTGTCATGCTCGATGTCGGCGACGATCTCCATGTGCCGCTTCACGAGCTCAAAACGAGGGATAGCCTTGTCCCGCTTCCCGCAATGCGCATGGATGATTTGACGGTTCCACCATTCCACCATCAGGGCGGCTACCTGCGACTGATCTTTCGAGAGCACCGATGTCAGCGTTTTGGCAAGTTCGTTCTCGATTTGCCTGATGTTCTGCTGGCCGGGCATTATGCGCGCCCTCGACAGGATCTCGGCCTGGACGTCGTCGGAAAGTTTTAAGAATGCTTCGCATGCAGGAGCTCGTTTGGTGTGCGGCAGGAGCGTCCGATTAGCAGCGGCGGATGTCCTTTCCTGAATGACGCGTCGAGCTTCCTCCTTAAGTGCAGCGACGAGTTCGTCCCTGCTTTCGGTCTCGCTTAGAAGAACTTGGAGGGGGGAGTTTGGCGAAATTTCCGCGACGGTGACGAGGTGGAGCCATGTCCGGGGAAGGTCCAGGTTCGGAAGCACGTCGATCCACGCCTTTAACGTCTTCCATACATTGAGACTGGCCACCGTGATCGCGTCCGGCTTTTCGGAAAGCGAATGCTTGAGTTGCTCAAGGATCGTCTCTCCGTTCGTCTTTAGAACGACATCGTCGAGCGTTTCAAGAAAGACCACAGCGTCGTCGCTCTGTTCCTTCCACAGTCTCAGGAGAGCGTATTGCGCCTGATAGAGAAACCCCAGGGCTGAGGCGTCGGCGCTGTGCGGGTTCGGATAGTCCAATTTTCGGCCTCGCGGATAGTAAATTGTGTCGTCGGCCTGATCGCGCGTTATTTGTGATTCCAATGATCAGCGCAGGCCTTGTATGTATATTTAACGCAATCACAGCGCTCAAGGTGCAACTCACGCGTTCCTGAACTTAAGTTGGACTTTGCTATCGAGGCTCATCTATCCTAGTTTTTGACGGTCTCGTGCAGGGGGAGCGTTGCCGAGTGTCAATGGACGGGTGACAGCTCTGCACCTCCCAGTGAGTGGTATC
>NZ_RZSW01000161.1:0-11446 GCF_003997375.1 Mesorhizobium sp. M5C.F.Ca.IN.020.29.1.1
GGACCAGGCCGTGCGTGCCAATCGTCTGGCACTGTTGGCACGCGTCCGGGCAGCGACCGACCAGGTTGCGGATTTCTCGAAAATCGCCGGCTGAGCGCGAGCGTTATCATAGCCTCGAACGGCTATCTGGCCTGCTCGATCTCGGGAATAGGCGTCGGTTGCGGCGTTGCCGGCTCAGGCGGGCTGTTCGTTGCCGTTATCTTTTTGTCGGATCTGGTGGCCGCCCCAGGTGCGGCAGCGGTTGTCGCGGCAGGTGCGGCGCTCGGGGCCGGCTTTGCGAAGGCATCGCCGACGATGCCGCCGCGAATGATCATCGGGCTTTGCATGAAATCATGCTTGGGCTTGGGCTGGCTCGGGATCGCAGCAACTTTTTCATAGGTGACATCAGGCACTGCTTCGCCGAGCGCCACGATCGATGGCGTCGAGGAGCTCCCAGCCACCTTCACCGGTTCAGGCGCGCCGAGCTTGACGACGGACGGCGTCGAGGATGGTGCACCGAGAACAACGAAGGACGAAGCGTGTGCTCCGCCCGCCGCCAGAGTGAGACCAAGCGCTCCCAGGATACGCACCCAGACCATGATAGATCCCCTGCCCAACAAGCAGTCAACATACCGTCCGGGAATTGCTGCGGGCTTGCGAGGAAAGCTAGCATTTTAGCGATTTGGTAATTCGCTAACGCCCGGACTTGCCCCGTAAACGTCACCGTATTACGCACCCACATCTGTGAGGTCCCACATCTGTGAGGTCCCACATCTGTGAGGTCCTGCTTCTGTAAGGTGATGAGAGTGGCTGAGATACTTGCCGCCGGCGAGGCGATGGAGCGGGCGCTGGCGCTGCTCGAAGGCGGTGATGTCGTCGCCATTCCGACGGAAACCGTCTACGGGCTGGCCGCCGACGCCACCAATGGCGTCGGCGTGGCGCGCATCTTCGAGGTCAAGGGCCGGCCGCGCTTCAACCCGCTGATCGCCCATGTTGCCGATCTGGCGATCGCCGAGCAAATCGCGCTGTTCGATTCCCTCTCGAAAAGACTGGCGCAGACATTCTGGCCGGGACCGCTGACGATGGTGCTGCCGCAGCGACCCGGCAACGGCATTCATCCGCTGGTCACCGCCGGGCTGGATACGATCGCGCTGCGCATGCCGAAAGGCTTTGGCGGCGAACTGATCGCCAGGCTCGGACGCCCGCTCGCAGCGCCCAGCGCCAATTCCTCAGGCAAGATCAGCGCCACGACAGCCAAGGCAGTGGCGGCGGATCTCGGTGCAAAAATCAAGCTGGTGGTCGATGGCGGCGCAACGTCCGTCGGGCTCGAATCGACGATCGTCAAGATCGAGGGCAGAAAGCTGCGGCTGCTGCGACCGGGAGGCATTGCCGCTGAGGAAATTGAAGCGGTCGCCGGCACGACGCTGTCGCGCGGTGCGACAGGTATCGAGGCGCCGGGCATGCTCGCCTCGCATTACGCGCCGGGCGCTGCGGTGCGGGTCAACGCCGCAAAAGTCGCAAAGGGCGAAGCCTTGCTGGCGTTCGGCCCCCGCCGTGCCGAAGGCTGGCAAGGTGCTGCCGCTTTGCGCAACCTGTCGGAGACCGGCGACCTGCGCGAAGCCGCGGCCAACCTTTTTGCCCACATGCAGGATCTCGATCGCAGCGGCGCCAAGACAATCGCCGTCGAGCCGATTCCGTTCGACGGGCTGGGCGAGGCGATCAACGACCGGCTTTCGCGCGCTGCCGCCCCTCGTGACAAGATCGATTGGGCACCATAGTTTCCACCTATGAACGACATATCCCGGGATATCGACCTCGCCCTCATTGACCGCTTTGCGGCAATCGTCGGCGACAAATACGCGCTTCGGGACCAGCAGGATATCGCGCCTTATCTCATAGAAAGGCGCGGCCTTTGGCATGGCCGAACGGCGCTGGTGCTGAGGCCGGGCAGCGTCGACGAGGTTAGCCGCATCATGCGGCTGGCGACCGAGACGGGAACGCCGGTCGTGCCGCAAAGCGGCAACACCGGGCTGGTTGGCGCGCAGGTGCCGGATATGTCCGGCCGCGAGATCGTGCTGTCGCTGTCGCGGCTGAACCGCATCCGTGAGATCGACCTCCTCTCCAACACCGTCACCGTCGAGGCCGGTGTCATCCTGCAGACGCTGCAGGAAGCGGCCGACGCCGCCGACCGGCTGTTTCCGCTGTCGCTTGCCGCGCAGGGCTCCTGCCAGATCGGCGGCAATCTCTCTTCCAATGCCGGCGGCACCGGCGTGCTTGCCTATGGCAATGCGCGTGAGCTCTGCCTCGGCGTCGAAGTGGTGCTGCCGACCGGCGAGGTGTTCGACGATCTGCGCAAGCTGAAGAAGGACAACACCGGCTACGATCTGAAGAACCTGTTTGTCGGCGCTGAAGGCACGCTCGGCGTCATCACCGCCGCCGTGCTCAAGCTTTTCCCCAAGCCCAAGGGGCGCGAGGTGGCCTTTGCCGGCCTGTCCTCGCCGGAGGCGGCACTGTCCCTGTTCAGCCTGGCGATGGATCGCGCCGGCGCCGCACTCACCGCTTTCGAACTGATCGGCCAGAGACCCTACGATTTTATGCTTCTGCACGCGCCAGGCGTCGTGCGGCCGCTGTCCGGGGATTGGCCGTGGTATGTGCTGATGCAGATCTCGTCGGGGCGCTCGGCGGAGGATGCGAGGGCCCTGATCGAGGAGGTGCTCTCAGCCGGCCTCGAGCAGGGGATCGTCGGCGATGCAGTGATTGCGGCGAGCATCGCGCAGGGGGATGCTTTCTGGAATTTCCGCGAGGTGCTGCCCGAGGCGCAGAAGCCCGAAGGCGCTTCGATCAAGCACGACATCTCTGTGCCGGTGGCGGCCATCCCGCAATTCATCGAAAAGGCGGCCGGCGCCGTTCAATCGGTCAGCCCCGGTGCGCGCGAGGTGTGTTTCGGCCATATGGGCGACGGCAATCTCCACTACAATATCTCCCGGCCGGTCGGCGGCGATGACGAAGCGTTTCTCGGGCTCTATCACGCCATGAATAAGGCCGTGCACGATGTCGTGCGCAGCTTTCACGGCTCGATCTCGGCCGAGCACGGCATTGGCCAGCTGAAGCGGGATGAATTGATCGCGACAGCGCCGCCGATGGCGATCGATTTGATGCGCAGGGTGAAGGCGGCCTTCGACCCGGCCGGCATCATGAATCCCGGTAAGGTTATCTGATCCTTTCGACGTCTTGTGAATGGTTGCATTCCGATAACCATCCCCTCGAGATCAGCAAAATTTAACCGACTTTCTTAAGCGCTGCGATAAGAAGCCCGCCCTAATGTTTCTCCACAACGAGGCTGGAAAAACCGGCCCGGAGAACCGGAAGACCGGCTCTCAGGAGAGACAGGAAAGGCACAATATGAACACTGGACTGAAGCCAGTCTGGGCCGGGCGCAACATGCGCCTCGACCCATTCCGCCTGCCGCAGGTGGTGAGCTACGCCACGCGCGACGATTATGGCGACGTTACCTTCACCATCGACCACCGTGGCGCCGTCATTCGCCGCATGCTGGAGATGAGCGGCCTGCCGGCGTTCATCGCTCTGCCCGCCAACGCGTTTCGTGGCGTGGCCGCCCGCGCGATGGAGGATCCGGATGGCAATGTCACGGTGACGCTGGAGCTTCTGCACAATGATCCGATGCTGTCGGTGCCGCTGCTAGTGGCCGACGATCTCGAGGATGTCGCCGCCGACTGGCGTGCCTGGGCCGATGCCTACCGTCTGCCGATGCTTCTGATCGAATCAGACGGCATCGCCCGCACGCTGGAGGAATCGCTTGGCGCCGCCATCAAGACATTGCCGGCGCAGAACCGCCGCAAGGGTCGGGTTTCGACCACGCGTCGTCCGCGCTTCCTCGCCCGTCGCAGGGCCGGCGATCTCGGCCTCAGGCTGGTGATTGGCGGCCAGGAGATCATTTCGCGCGGATAGCTACACCAGCGGCTTCAACGCCACCCACAGCGCGCCGCCGATCAGGCCAAGGAAAATCAGCCAGCCGACCTGGTTGTTCGATCTGAACAAGAGCATGCACTGGTCCGGATCGTCGATGTCCAGCACTGCGATTTGCCGCGCCATATGCGCTCCGGCGGCGATCAGTCCGGCCAGCGCCGGCACGGGCGCCTGCGCCGACGCGAAGGCGATGGCGAAGCAGACCAGCGCCCCGCCATAAAGCCCGACGAGCCAGGTCTTGGTGTTGTCGCCGAACAGGCGTGCGGTCGAGCGCACGCCGACGATGGCGTCGTCCTCCTTGTCCTGATGCGCATAGATCGTATCATAGCCGATCACCCACAGGATCGAGCCGATATAGAGCATGACGGGCGGGCCGTCGAGATCGCCGAACTCGACCGCCCATCCCATCAGCGCACCCCAGGAAAAAGCAAGGCCGAGAACCAGTTGCGGCCAGTTGGTGTACCGCTTCATGAATGGGTAGATGGCGACTACGGCGAGCGAGCAGATGCCGAGCAGGATGGCAAAGCCGTTGAACTGCAGAAGCACAGCGAGTCCAATCAGTGCCTGAATAACGAGAAACGCCCAAGCCTGCCGGCGCGTGACCTTTCCCGCCGGCAGCGGCCGTGAGCGCGTACGTTGCACCTGGTTATCGATGTCCTGATCGACCAGATCGTTATAGGTGCAGCCGGCGCCGCGCATGGCGATAGCGCCAATCAGGAACAGCAGCAGGTACAAAGGTGGCGGCAACAGCGAGAGCAGCGTATCGGTAGGGCGTGAATAGGCACTCGCGGCAAGGGCTGCCGACCACCAGCACGGCCACAGCAGCAACTGCCAGCCGATCGGCCGGTCCCATCGGGCAAGCTGCGCATAGGGCCACAGCCAGCGCGGCAGAATGCGGTAGACCCAGTGGCCGCTCGGCGCATCGGCGACGCGGCCCTGGGCAGCTTTCGATTGGATGGGTTCCATAGTGTTGGAGTGGCAGCAGTGGCGAACGCCGTCAAGCATCAAGCAGGCCTCGTTCCCGTGTGGAATCGCTTCAAACTCTCCAAATGTCTTGACCCATCGTCCGGGGCGCAATAGCGCAGTCCTGATCATGGAATGGCAAGGGATCTGGGCATGCGTGTTTTGTTGATCGGCTCCGGCGGCCGCGAGCATGCGCTGGCCTGGAAGATCGCGGCCTCGCCGCTGCTGACGAAGCTTTACGCGGCCCCCGGCAACCCGGGCATCGGCCACGAAGCCGAACTGGTGACGTTAGACATTGCCGATCATGCGGCGGTGGCCCGGTTCTGCACGGAGAAAAACATCGACCTCGTCGTGGTCGGGCCGGAAGGGCCGCTGGTTGCCGGCATTGCCGACGACCTCCGCGCCGCGAACATTCGCGTCTTCGGCCCATCTCGGGCGGCGGCGCGGCTGGAAGGTTCGAAAGGCTTCACCAAGGACCTCTGTGCGAAATACGATATCCCGACCGCCGCCTATGGCCGCTTCGGCGACTTGGCGTCGGCCAAGGCCTATGTCGAAAAGATGGGCGCGCCGATCGTCATCAAGGCCGACGGCCTCGCCGCCGGCAAGGGCGTCACCGTCGCCATGACGTTGGCCGAGGCGCTGGCCGCACTCGATGCCTGTTTCGACGGGTCCTTCGGACAGGCCGGCGCCGAGGTGGTCGTCGAGGAGTTTCTCACCGGCGAGGAGGCGAGTTTCTTTTGCCTGTGCGACGGCGCCACCGCGTTGCCGTTCGGAACCGCACAGGATCACAAGCGCCTCAGTGACGGCGACATCGGCCCGAACACCGGCGGTATGGGGGCTTATTCGCCGGCTCCGGTGATGACGCCGGAGATCATCGACCGGACCATGCGCGAGATCGTCGAGCCAACCATGCGCGGCATGGCCGAACTTGGCGCACCGTTTTCCGGCGTGCTGTTTGCCGGGCTGATGATATCAGGCGAGGGGCCGAAGCTGATCGAATACAACACCCGTTTCGGCGACCCGGAATGCCAGGTGCTGATGATGCGGCTGAAGGACGATCTCCTGGTCCTGCTCAACGCTTCTGCCGACGGCCAGCTTGCACACACCTCCGTGCGCTGGCGCGACGAGGCGGCGCTCACCGTGGTGATGGCGGCAAGGGGTTACCCCGGCACGCCGGAAAAGGGCTCGGTCATCCGCGGCCTCCAAGAGGCCGCTGGCGATGGCGTCGAGATCTTTCACGCCGGCACCGCCATCAACAGCGGCGCGCTGATCGCCAATGGCGGCCGTGTGCTCGACGTCACGGCTGTCGGCGGCACGGTCGGAGAGGCGCAGAGACGAGCCTATGCCACACTCGACCAGATCGATTGGCCGCAAGGTTTTTGCCGCCGCGACATCGGCTGGCAGGCCGTCGCGCGCGAGCAGGCGCGCTGACGCCGAACGGCTTTCAGCTTTTAGCGCTGGCCATGGTCGAACTCGGTTGATGCGGTGCTGACCGGATCGCCGGCGGCGGGCGTGGCTTCAACCGCTGATGCCGAGTGCTTTTCGTTCCGCGTCCAGGCCATATATTCGGCAATCCCGCGCGGAAGGCGCAGCAACGTCTTCACAGCAGGCATTTGAAAGCTGCTGCGGAACTTGGCCCAGCGGGCGCTGAACATGGCGGTGATTTCGGTGAAGGTCGATGGTGCCACCACGGTGGCGTAGGTGATGGCATTGCCCGCAAGGCCGGCCTCGCGCGAGAGAGGCACCGGTATCGAGGCAAGGTAGTCCGGCTGCACGTCGATCAGGCCGCCGAAGGGCCATTGCGCGCGCAATGTGGCGGCATCCATCGGTGCGACATTGACGTCGATATCGTTCGGCGTGCCGGCCACCCGGTAAGGACAGCGGAACCGGCCGCAATTGGCTTTTGCCGAGAACTGCCAGAGTGCGTAGCCTTGCCAGTTGCCCATCGGAAAATGCACGCCGATGTCCGGCTTGTAGCGCGCATACCAGAGCGGCAGCCGCGACAGGAGCCGGTATTTGTACTTGTTGTCGGCGATGTGCCTGGCGGTCTTGCCGTTGGTGTAGAGCACCGGAAAGCGGCCCAGCCGCCGATGCACATGGCGGACGAATTCCTCTGCATCCTCGAGCGACATCCATTTCGTGGGGTCGTCATCCTCGATGTCGAGGGCGAGCAGGTCATCCGGACCAGGTTTCGCGAAGTTGATGAAATTATTTGCCTGTCCCACGGGATTGCCGGGGCGGGCAAGATGGTAAGCGCCCCATTTCAGGCCGAGCGCCTTGGCCACCACCTTCCGCGTCTGGAACAGTTCCTGTGCCACCGCATGGCGCTTCCACAGCGCCTTGCAGAGCCGCGTCTCGGTCTCGTCGCCGAAACAGAAATAGGCTGGCGGCATCCCGTCGGACGCCTTGTTGATGAAACCGACGATCCGCTTGTCGGTCGCAAGTTCAGCCCAATCGATGGAATTGTATTCGTAGGCGTCGATCACCAGCGCCCGGTCGGCCTTCCACGGCTCGGAGAAATCCGAGGCTTGTGCCGGCCCCAACGCCATTATCATCGCGGTCGCGACGAGGAGTCCTAGGCGGCGGAGAGGGTGCGCCGGCGGCTTCAAACAGCAGATCCTTGCTGGCCAAAGCCTGATCCTGAACCGCCATGGTTAAGGAAATGCTTTCGGCGGTCCGTGGCGAATGCCGCAATTCGGCCGGTTATGGTTTTGCTGGCCATCAACGAGGGGAGAGCGGCTGGATCTGGAACAGGTCGGGCGCCGGCGCCTGCGGCAGCGTTCCCTCAGCCTCGCGTTTGCGATGATGGGCCAGCGAGCATTTCGGCGAACACAGAATGCCGCGATCCGACCAATAGGCGGAGCCGACCTCGATCTTGCCCCGATGGTGCCAAAAACCTGCCGCTCGATAGGGCAGGCCGCATTCGATGCAGCGATACGCGTCAGGTCTGGCGAGCACGTGCGGTCCGATCCAGTATTCTTGGTCTGTCGCCGGTCGGCTTGTCCGGCCTTTTGCCGATTTTAGCCTGAACAGCTCCAAATGCAAAATCCGCGTGACAAAATTTGACGTTTACGTAAAAACAAGGCGGGAGCGGCGACCCAAAAGCGAATGGTTTTGTGTCCGCACGGATCATAAGTTTCCCTGCCGGACAGAGGAGGAGCGAGCGGCATGTATCGGGCACCGGTCGAGGAGATCGCCTTCACGCTGAAGTATGTGGCCGGCCTGAAGCCGGCGCTCGCCGCCGGCTCCTTTGGCGAGCTTGGCGAAGACCTCGTCGACGCCATTCTGGCGGAAGCCGGCCGCTTCGCCACAGAGGAGGTCGCGCCGCTCTACAAGATCGGCGATGAACTAGGCGCGGTGCTGAGCGACGCTGCCGTCACTATGCCGCCCGGCTGGAAGGCGCTCTACCGCCGCTGGATCGACGGCGGCTGGAACGCGCTGTCGGCACCGGAGGAATTCGGCGGCCAGGCGCTGCCGACCATGCTGGGCGTCGCTGCGCTCGAAATGTGGAACTCCGCCGCGATGGCCTTCGGTATCGGCCCGACGCTGACCATGGGCGCGGTCGAAGCGCTCGACAAGCACGCCTCACCGGCGCTGAAGGCCAAATACTTGAAAAAGCTCGTCTCCGGCCAATGGATGGGCACGATGAACCTGACCGAGCCGCAGGCGGGCTCGGACCTGAATGCGTTGCGCGCCCGCGCCGAGCCGGCCGGCGACGGCACCTACCGCATCTTCGGGCAAAAAATCTTCATCACCTATGGCGAGCACGATTTCACCGACAACATCGTCCACCTGGTGCTGGCGCGGCTGCCGGATGCGCCGGCCGGCACACGTGGCCTTTCGTTGTTCCTGGTGCCGAAATTCCTTGTCGGCGAGGATGGCGCGCTGGGCGCACGCAACGATGTCTTCTGCTCCGGGCTGGAGCACAAATTGGGCATCCACGCCTCGCCGACCTGCACCATGATCTATGGCGACGGTTTCGAAGGGATGGCACCTGGTGCGATCGGCTGGCTGATCGGCGAGAAAAACAAGGGCCTCGCCTGCATGTTCACCATGATGAACAATGCGCGGCTCGCTGTCGGCATGCAGGGCGTGGCGGTCGCCGAAACGGCCACGCAGAAGGCGCTCGCCTATGCCAATGACCGCCGGCAAGGTAAGGCCGCGAGCTATGATGGCAATGGCATGGCGCCGATCGTCCATCACCCGGACGTGCAGCGCAACCTCCTGACCATGAAGGCGCTGACCCAGATTGCACGCGCCATCAGCTATTCCTGCGCGCATGCCATTGACTACGCGCGCGTATCCGTCGGCGATGAAGCCATCCATTGGCAGGAACGTGCCAATCTGTTGACGCCATTGGCCAAGGCCTTTTCCACCGATGTCGGCGTCGAGGTCGCCTCGCTCGGGCTGCAGGTTCATGGCGGCATGGGATACATCGAGGAGACGGGTGCGGCAGCACTTTATCGCGACGCGCGCATCGCGCCGATCTACGAAGGCACCAACGGCATCCAGGCGATCGACCTAGTGGCGCGTAAGCTGCCGTTTGGCGGTGGCGATCATGTGCATGGTTACATCGCCGAACTAAAAGCGGTCGCCGATGAAGTGCGGACCTTAAATCCCAGGGGTTTTGGCCGCACCGCCGATGCTCTCGACCGGGCGCTCGACGACCTCGGCCAGGCGACGCGTTTCCTGCAAGGGCTGCTTGCCGACGGGCGCTCGGACGAGGCGCTGGCCGGTGCTACGTCGTATCTGCGGCTGATCTCGCTTGCGGCGGGCGGCGCCTATCTGGCACGCGGCGCGCTTGCCGACCAAAGCCGCGTCGCCCTTTGCCGTTTCTTCGCCGAAAACCTGCTTGGCGAGGCGGGCGCGCTGAAGGAGCGCGTCATCGGCGGCGCCGAAAGCCTTGCCGCTGCGGGCAAGACACTGATTTCTGCCTGACATCCACAAGGTTGCCGTTTCACGAAAAGGCTGACCTTCACAAAGGATCACCCATGACAGACCACATCCTCGTCGAGCGCCAGGGCGCCATCCAGATCATCCGCATGAACCGTCCGGACAAGAAGAACGCGCTGACGCGCGCCATGTATGCGAAAATGTCGGCGGCGCTTGCCGAGGGCGACGCCGATCCGGCGATCCGCGTCCATGTCTTCTTCGGTATTTCAGGCGCCTTCTCGTCCGGCAACGACCTTGCCGATTTTATAGTCGTCGCCACCGGCGGCGAGGGCGGCACCGAGGTCTGGGATTTCCTGATGGCACTGGCCAGGACGGAAAAGCCCATGGTTTCCGGCGTCGATGGCATCGCGGTCGGCATCGGCACCACGCTCAACCTGCATTGCGACCTGACCTTCGCCACGCCGCGCACACTATTCCGCACGCCCTTCGTCGATCTCGGCTTGGTCCCCGAGGCGGGGTCGAGCCTGCTTGCGCCGCAGATTCTCGGCCGGCAAGGCGCCTTCGCGCTGCTTGGCCTCGGTGAAGGTTTTTCTGCCGAGCGGGCGAAAGCTGCCGGACTGATCTACGCGGTGGTCGAGGATAACGAGCTGGAAGCCTCCGTCCTGGCAGCGGCCAGTCAAATCGCGGCCAAGCCGCCGCAAGCGCTGAAGATCGCGCGTGACCTGATGCGCGGCTCGCGTGAAGACCTTGTTGCCCGTATTGGCCAGGAAAGCGAGCATTTCCGCGAGCGGCTCAAGTCCGACGAGGCCCGCGCCGCCTTGATGGCCTTCATGACCAGGAAGAAATAACCTAGCGTTCCGCGATCAAAACTCTTCAATCCGATAATGGGCATTTTCATCCCGATCGTTTCCCGAAGAAGTTGATCGCCTGAATGTTAGGGATAAAGCCTCGTCTTGTCCCAGCCGCCCTCCGCGTTGCGGGAAAAGACGAGGCGGTCGTGCAGCCGGAAAGGCCGATCGTGCCAGAACTCGATCGTCTGCGGCACGATACGGAAGCCCGACCAGTGTTTCGGCCGTGGGATCTCGCCGATCGCATGGCGCGCCGTGTATTCGGCAACGGCTTTTTCCAGTGCGAAGCGGCTCTCCAGCGGCCGCGATTGTTTCGAGGCCCAAGCGCCGATGCGGCTGCCGCGCGGACGCGTCGCGTAATAGGCGTCCGCTTCCGCCTCGGTAACGATCTCCACCGGCCCGCGTGCGCGCACCTGCCGCCGCAGGGATTTCCAGTGAAAGCACATCGCCGCCTTCATGCTGCCAAGAATCTCGCGGCCTTTGGCGCTCTCGAAATTCGTATAGAAGACAAATCCGCTTTCATCGAACCCCTTGAGCAGCACCATCCGCACATTTGGCATGCCCTCGGCATCGACGGTCGCCAGCGCCACGCCGTTGGGATCGTTGATCTCACTTTTCGTCGCGTCGTCGAGCCATGCGGCAAACAGGCGGAATGGCTCGGCAGCCTCGGTAAAGTCACCGCTTGCTTCTTGCATATTGAACAATTCCAATGGCTTAGAAACAGGTTTCCAAAAGGTTTCCAGAACAGGTTTCCATCGGTCATTTCACGACCGAAA
>NZ_RZSW01000162.1:0-11384 GCF_003997375.1 Mesorhizobium sp. M5C.F.Ca.IN.020.29.1.1
GTCGAGCACATGCGTGAGACGCATGGCGAGACGATCATCCGCGAGACGATGATCGAAGCCATCCGTTCGCGCATCGAAAAGCCCCGCGACGCGGCCTGACTATGCCTAAGAGACTGTTTCGAAATTCGCTCTGGCGAGTCATATGGTGGTGGTTTCGAGAACCGGAGCGCAGCGGACATTTGGGCCCGTGAGCACCGGAAGCGCAGAAAACGCCATCAGATGGCCGCCAGAGTAGAGTTTCCAAACGTTCTCTAACTTTCGAGTGCTTCTGCGGCGCGCTCGAGAAGTGCGCTGCGATCCAGCGCAAAGCCGGACTCGACCCACTCGTTTTCGAGGTTCTTCAAGGTTGCGCCGAGTTTCGGTCCGGGCGACGCGCCAAGCGTCGTCAGATCGGTGCCCTTGAGCGGAAAGTCAGGCTTTTTCCATTTTCCGGCGAAGGCGAGCAGGCGCGAGAAGCCGCCGGCTTCGAGCAGCGCGTCATTGTCCTCGACGGCGCGGCCTCGAGCGGAAGCGAGCGACAGCCGCAAGCGATCGACAAGGCCCTGATGATCGCCACGATAGAGCCGTTTTGCGAGTTCCGCTTCGGTCGTCTTCGGCTCGACAGGCGCTGTCAGCGCCCACTGCCTGAGACGGCCGGCATCGCTGACGGAGAATCTCAGCCGCTCGGCGAGCGTCTTCAGCCGCGCGGCGTCCGGCGGCATGATCGCTTCCAGCCTGAGCAGCGGGTCCGGCGTCCAGCCTAGATCCTTCTCGGCCCTGGTCAGCACATGGATCGCATCGATGCCCCATTTCTCGGTCTCCGGCAGAACGCTGGTGAGCACGCTGGCCTGGCGCATCCACAGCAAGGCGCGCGATGGATCGGGGGCCGACAGCAGCTTCTTCAGCTCGGACCAGACGCGCTCGACCGAGAGTTGGCCAAGCCCCTCCTTGAGCCGGGCGCAGGCCTTCAGCCCTTCGGCATCCGGCCGGCCGTCGCCATACCAGGCGAAGAAGCGGAAAAAGCGCAGGATGCGTAGATAATCCTCGCGGATGCGAGCCTCCGGATCGCCGATGAAACGCAGCCGGCGCGCCTCGATGTCGGCGACGCCGCCGACCAGGTCAACGATCGTCCCGTCGGCCTCGGCATAGAGCGCGTTGATGGTGAAATCGCGCCGTTCCGCGTCGGCCTTCCAGTCGCGTCCGAACGACACCTTGGCCCTCCGTCCGTCGGTCTCGATGTCGGCGCGCAGCGTAGTCACCTCGAACGGCTTCCCGCCGGCGACAATCGTGATGGTGCCGTGCTCGATGCCGGTCGGCACGGCCTTGAAGCCCGCCGCCTCGGCGCGGCGGATGGTTTCATCAGGCACGGTCGTGGTGGCAATATCGACGTCGGCGACCGGCTGGCCGATGAGCGCATTGCGCACCGCGCCGCCGGCGACACGCGCCTCCTCGCCGCCATCCGCCAGCGCCGCCAGCAGGCGCTGCAGGTGCTTTTCGCCGAGCCAGTCGGCTTTGCCCGCGAGCGACATCCGGCCGCTCACGTATAGAGCCTTTCATAGAGCGTGCGGATGATGCCGGCGGTAACGCCCCAGATGCGTTGTCCGTCATAGGGCATCTCGTAAAAGACCCATTCGAGGTCATTCCACATGCGGCTTTCGCGGCCGTGGTTCGCCGGGTCCATGAGGAAGCGCAGCGGCACTTCGAAGGCGGCGTCGACCTCCTCGGAATTCAGCGTCAGTGAAAAATCCGGCCGCACTATTCCCAGCACCGGGGCGATGCGGTAGCCGCTGCCGGAGACGTAATCAGGCATGCGGCCGATGATCTCGACCCGGTCCTGGCCGAGCCCGATCTCCTCGAATGTCTCGCGCAATGCCGCCGCCTCCGGGCTCGGATCGGTTGGATCGATCGTGCCGCCCGGAAAGGCCACCTGCCCCGAATGGTTTCGCAGCTTTTCCGCCCGTTTGGTCAGCAGAACCGTGGCATCGCGACCGTGATCGACCACCGGGATCAGCACGGCGGCATCGCGCAGCGCCTTTGCGAGCTTCAAACGCGGATGGCCGGGGTTGAAGCGATGGTCGCCATAATCGTCGGCGGCATGCGCCAGCGGCTGCGCCGCGACGCGGGCGCGAAAATCCTCGGCCGAAAACGGCCCCCGCGTCACTTGGTCCATAGCGTCACCTGGTCCACCATACGCTGCCGATCACGCACTCAGCCGCTGAAGTTTATCCGCGGGCATTATCGGATAGACCGCGCCCTTCGAGCGGACGACAAACATCCTTCTGCCGCCGACATCGATCTCTTCGCCATGCTCGACCAGTTCGTACATGACCGGCCGCGCCACCAGCGCTTCCAGCCGTCCGCGCACCAGCACATAGGGTTTCAGGCCACCGGTCGCGTCTTCATCGACGAAGCTTAGCGGATGGTCCGGTCCGGCCTCGACCACGTCGCCGACATTGGTGCGGAAAGTGATGACTTGGCTATCGCCGCTGCCGGAAACGTCCATCTCGACGGCGATGAAGGGCGCGTCGACGACGCGGATGCCGACCCTTTCCGCCGGTGTTACAAGATAGGTCTTGCCGTCTTCGTCCTTGCGCAGCACGGAGGAAAACAGCTGCACCAACGGCATACGGCCGATCGGCGTGCCCTGGTAGAACCAGGTGCCGTCCTCTCTGATCTCCATGTCGAGATCGCCGCAAAAGGCCGGATTCCAGCGCTCAACCGGCGCCGGCCCCTTGCCCGCGCGGGCGGCACGCGAGATCAGTGCCTCCAGTCCGCACGCCTCGGTGGCGGCCGTCAGGCTCTCTTCACGATCGTCGGCGCGTTCTGTCATGGTCACGAAATAGTCACTGTTGTTCCGCTTGTCAGCCTAAGCCAGTGATTTAAGTTCAAAGACAGGCGCCATGCGAGGCCGAATCGCGGCACTCTGCAGCGTCGAAGGTGCAAGCCGGTATCTCCAACGAGAAGGATCGATGCTGCATGAGCGTGATGATCAAGGAAAGCCCGATCAGCGAAAAGGACATGATCGCCCAGGCCGAGACGGCGCTGGCCGACATTTCCAGGGTTCGCGATGGCGTCGGCCGCGTCATCTTCGGCCAGGAAAGCGTCGTCGAACGCACGCTTGTGGCGCTGCTCGCCGGCGGCCATGCGTTGCTGGTCGGGGTGCCCGGCCTCGCCAAGACCAAGCTAGTTGAGACGCTGGGCATCGTGCTCGGCCTCGATTCCCGCCGCATCCAGTTCACGCCTGACCTGATGCCGTCCGACATTCTCGGCTCCGAGGTGATGGAGCAGGACGAATTCGGCAAGCGTTCCTTCCGCTTCATCTCCGGGCCGATCTTCGCGCAGCTGCTGATGGCCGACGAGATCAACCGCGCCTCACCCCGCACCCAGTCGGCGCTGCTGCAGTCGATGCAGGAATACCACGTCACCATTGCCGGTGTCCGCCACGACCTGCCGGCGCCCTTCCACGTGCTGGCGACGCAGAACCCGTTGGAGCAGGAAGGCACGTATCCGCTGCCCGAGGCACAGCTTGACCGCTTCCTCATGCAGGTCGACATCCTCTATCCGGAAATCGAGGCGGAGCGCCGCATTCTTCTGGAAACCACAGGCATCGAGGACGCCAAGGCGCAGAACGTACTGCAGCCGGCGCGGCTGAAAGAGATCCAGACCCTCATTCGCCGCATGCCGGTGCCGGAAAGCGTCGTCGAGGCGATCCTCCAACTGGTGCGCTCGGCGCGCCCCGGCCAGGGCAATGCCGAGACCGACAAGCACGTCGCCTGGGGGCCAGGCCCGCGCGCCAGTCAGGCGTTGACACTGTGCGCCCGCGCCCGCGCCCTCTATGACGGACGGCTGGCGCCGTCGATCGACGATATCAGAGCGCTGGCCGAGCCTGTGCTGCAGCACCGCATGGCGCTGACCTTTGCCGCCCGTGCCGAGGGCACGACCGTGCGCGACCTGGTGGCGAAACTGGCAAAAGGCATCTGATGGCGCGTATAGGCGAGGCCCAGGCACCGGCGGCGACGCGTGACGCGCTCGCCCGCGGTCGGTTGCGGGCGTCGCTGGTGCCGGACCTGCTGGTCGAAGCACGCCGCATCGTCAACACCGTGATCGCCGGCTGGCACGGCCGCCGCAAGCGGGGCATCGGCGAGAATTTCTGGCAGTTCCGGCCCTATGTAGAAGGCGATTCTTCGCGCGTCGACTGGCGCCGCTCGGCCCGCGACGACCACGTCTATGTGCGCGACCGCGAATGGGAGGCCGCCCATACGGTGTGGCTGTGGGCAGACCCCTCGCCTTCCATGCTCTACAAATCGACCGGCGCCACCGTCTCGAAGGAATCCCGCGCGCTGGTGCTGGCGCTGGCCATGGCAGAGCTTCTGTCGCGCAGCGGCGAACGCATCGCCTGGCCCGGACTGACCGATCCGTTCACCGCCCGCAACGGCGCCGAGCGCATCGCAGCACAACTCACCCATGCCGGCGAATTGCCGGCAAAGCCCGACCTGTCCGCCATCCGCCGCTTCTGCGACATCGTCATCGTTAGCGACTTCCTCGATCCGGTCGAGGACACCATCGCCTGGCTCGACGTGCTCGCCCGCCACGGCGTGCGTGCCCATCTGATCGAGGTCGCCGACCCCGCCGAGGAGAGATTCCCCTATGCCGGCCGCACCGAGTTCACCGATCCGGAAACCGGCGACAAGCTGACCGCCGGCCGCGCCGAAACGCTGGGTGATGATTACCGACTGCTTTACATCGCCCGCCGCCAGGAGCTGACCGACTGGTGCAAGCGGCTCGGCTGGAGCTTCACCGTCAACCACACCGACCGTCTCGCCTCCGATGCGCTGGTGCGTGTCCACATGGCGATGACCGTCGATGGCAGCTCAGCCGGGAGGATCCGCGCATGAGTTGGTTGCCGCTCTCCTTCGGGGCGCCGATGGTGCTGTGGGGCCTTCTGGCACTGCCGGTGATCTGGTGGCTTTTGCGGTTCACCCCGCCCAAACCGCAGACCGAGGTCTTCCCGCCGCTGAAGATCCTGGCCCGGGTGCTGAAGCGCGAGGAGACGCCGCAACAGAGCCCGTGGTGGCTGACGCTGCTCAGGCTGCTGATGGCGGCTCTTATCGTTACGGCGCTGGCCGAACCCGTCTTCAACCCGCGTGAAAGACTGCCGGCCGAGGGTGCCGCTCTTGCGCTGGTCATCGACAATGACTGGGCAAGTGCCGCCGACTGGGGCCAGCGCGTCGCCACTGCCGAACGGCTGATCACCGATGCCAGCTCCAACGACGTGCCCGTTATCATCGCCTTCACCGCCGAGAAGCCGAACGCCGAGATCGGTCCCTTTGACGCCGCCACCGCGCTCGACCGGCTGCGCGCGGCAAAGCCGCGGCCGATCCCGACCGACCGCCCTGCTGTCTACGCCCGCGTCGCGGCAACCCTGGAGACCTTGCCGGGCGCCAGTGTCGCGGTGCTCGCCGACGGTCTGGCGGCGGAAGGCGACGAGGCCGCCTTCAACACGCTTTTGTCGAAGAACGCCGCCCGTGTCGTCTGGGCCGCCTCCGACCGGCCTAGCTTGATCGGCCTGACCGGCGCCGACAACCAGGTGGACGGCTTCGAGCTGACCGCCATCCGCGCGCCGGGCGATCCGACCCCGGCTCAGGTGACCGCCGGCGCCTTCGACGACAAGGGCCGCCGCATCGCCGACGCCACGCTGACCTTCTCGCCGGGCGAAGCCACCGCCACCGGCACGATGGCGGTGCCGTTCGAACTGCGCAACGACTTCGCCTCGATTGCGCTCGACGGCCAGCGGCAGGCCGGCGCCGTCCGCGTGCTCGATGAGAATTCCAAGCGCCGTCGCGTCGGACTGCTGTCGCAGGCCGAAGCCGACCAGGCGCAGCCGCTTTTGTCGCCGCTGTACTACATCCGCCGCGCGCTGCAGCCCTTCGCCGATCTGACTGAGCCGTCGAGCGCCGACCTTGCCGACGCCATCCCGCAGCTCCTCGACCAGAAGCCGGCGATGATTGTCATGGCCGATGTCGGTACCATTCCGGAGCAGGTGCGGCAGAGGCTGGTCGACTGGGTCGACAATGGCGGCACGCTCGTGCGGTTCGCCGGCTCGCGGCTGGTGGCCGCCGGCAATGACGACGACCTGCTGCCGGTCAGGCTGCGTACCGGCGAGCGTTCGCTCGGCGGCGCGCTGTCATGGACGACGCCGCAGCCGGTCACCGACTTCCCGAAGACCGGTCCCTTCTCCGACCTCGCTCCGCCCGCCGAAGTCACCGTCACTAGGCAGGTGCTGGCCGAGCCGACGCCCGACATCGTCGAGCGCACCTGGGCCACGCTTGCCGACGGCACACCGCTGGTGACCGGGATGAAGAAGGGCAAGGGCACGCTCGTCCTGTTCCATGTCACGCCGGAGGCGACCTGGTCTAACCTGCCGATCTCCGGCAGCTTCGTCGAGATGCTGCGCCGCATCGTGCAACTGTCACGCAATCAGGGTGCAGCGGTCGCCAATGCCGAAGCCGCCGCCACCTCGCTGGCGCCATACCGCATGATATCAGCCGACGGCACGCTGGTGCCGCCGACGCCGGATGCACGGCCGCTGGTGCCGGGCGCCGGCCCGCTGCCGGTGACGTTCGAGAACCCGCCTGGTCTCTACGGCTCCGAAACTGGCGTCCTCGCCCACAATCTGCTCAATGCTGAAAGCAGATTTGCACCGCTGGTCCGTCCTCAGATCACCGTGCCGGTCACCACCATCCAGTACGCCTTCGACGAATCGCACAATTTGAAGGGCCCGCTGGTGGCGACAGCCCTTTTGTTGATGGTGCTCGACACGCTGGCCGTGTTCTGGATGGGCGGCTTGTTCTCGCGCCGGCCGCGCCGCGCCGGCACGGCTGCTGCAACCACAGCCGCTCTGCTGATTGCGCTCGGCGCGCTGGTCGGCCACACCGACATCGTCCGCGCCGACGATTCCAAACCCGGCGACGAGCGGGCGATCGAGGACATTTCGAAGACCCGGATCGCCTATGTGCAGACCGGCGAACGGAGCGTCGATTCGATCAGCCAAGCCGGGCTGGAGGGCCTGACCCGCTTCCTGATCGAGAAGACCGCGCTCGAGCCGGGGGCGCCGGCGAGCGTCGATATCTCGAAGGACCAGCTGTCCTTCTATCCCCTGATTTACTGGCCGATCGACCCTGCCGCACCGATGCCGAGCCAGGCCGCGATCGGCCGCGTCGACGCCTATATGCAGCAGGGCGGCACGGTGCTGTTCGACACGCGCGACCAGTTCGCCACCGGCATCGGCGCGGACTCGGCTAGTCCGGCGACCGAGCGGCTGCGCGATATCCTCGGCAATCTCAACGTGCCGCCGCTGGAACCGGTGCCGTCGGATCATGTACTGACGAAATCCTTCTATATCCTGCCTGAGTTTCCCGGACGTTTCGCCGGCGGCCCGCTCTGGGTCGCGGCGTCGCTCGAAGCCACCAACACCGAGAACCGCCCGGTGCGCACGGGCGACGGCGTCTCGCCGATCATGATCACCGCCAATGATTTCGCCGGCGCCTGGGCGGTCGACGAGAATGGCGACCCGCTTTTGCCGACCGTGCCGTCAGACCCGATGCAGCGCATTTATGCGCTACGCGCCGGCGTCAACATCATGATGTACATGCTGACCGGCAACTATAAATCCGATCAGGTGCACGTGCCGGTGCTGCTCGAACGGCTGGGGCAGTAAGCCATGAACTGGTCGCTCGCCTTCGAACCGCTCATCTCCTGGCCGCTGCTTGGCTTGGTGCTGGCGCCGCTGTTGCTGCTGGCATTGGTCGGCCTGTGGTTTCGCCAGCGCGGCGCGGTCTTCCGTCTCGCCGGCCTGCTCGCGCTGGGTGCGGCCCTGCTCAACCCGGTGTTCCTCGACGAAGAGCGCGAGGCGCTGAAAAGCGTCGTGGCCGTCGTTGTCGACCGCAGCCAGAGCCAGGACATTGGCGAGCGCACCAAGCAGACCGACGAGGCGCTGGCCGGGCTTCAGCAGCGCCTTGGCCGCTTCAAGCAGTTCGACGTCCGCGTCGTCGAGGCCGGCAAGTCGGAAGCCGCCGAGGAGCGCACCGAAACGCGGCTTTTCGGCGCGCTTGAAGGCGCTTTCCGCGACGTGCCGCCTTCGCGCATCGGCGGCGCCATCATGATCACCGATGGCGAGGTGCATGACGCCCCCGCCGGCACACCCAACTTCAACGCCCCGCTGCACGCGCTGATCACCGGCAACGACCAGGAAAAGGATCGCCGCATCCGCTTCGAGAATGCGCCGCGCTTCGGTCTGGTCGGCAAGCCGCTCGAAATGACCTATCGCGTCATCGGCACCAACAATGAGGCCGGCTCGGTCGACGTGCGCGTGTCGGTCAATGGCGAGCAGGTTTCGGTCGAGCGCGCCACCATCGGCCAGGCCATGCCGCTGCAGGTGACCATTCCCGGCGCCGGCCGCAACATCGTCGAACTCGCTATCGATCCCGAGCCCGACGAACTCACCGACACCAACAACCGCGCTATCGCGCTGATCGACGGCATCCGCGAGAATTTGCGCGTGCTGCTGGTCTCCGGCGAACCGCATGCCGGTGAGCGCACCTGGCGCAACCTTCTGAAATCCGACGCCTCGGTCGATCTGGTCCACTTCACCATTCTGCGGCCGCCGGAAAAGCAGGACGGCACGCCGATCAACGAATTGTCGCTGATCGCCTTCCCGACGCGCGAGCTGTTCGTCGAGAAGATCAAGGATTTCGACCTGATCATCTTCGACCGCTATCAGCACCGCGACGTGCTGCCGATCCTCTATTACGACTATATCGCGGAATATGTCGAAAAGGGCGGCGCCCTGCTGATCGCGGCAGGGCCCGAATATGCCGGCGAAAGTTCCATCGCCCGCACGCCTTTGATGTCGGCGCTGCCGGCGATGCCGACCGGAGAAGTCGTCGACAAGGCCTTCTATCCGCGCCTCACCGAGCTCGGCCAGCGCCATCCGGTGACGCGCGGGCTCGACGGTTCCGCCACCGAGCCGCCGCACTGGAGCCGCTGGTTCCGCACCATCGGCGTCGAGAACCCCGAGGGCGAGGCGGTGATGAAGGGGGCCGACAACCGTCCGCTTCTCCTGCTCGACCGCAAGGGCGAAGGCCGCGTCGGCATGTTTCTGTCCGACCAGGGCTGGTTATGGGCGCGTGGCTTCGAGGGCGGCGGCCCGCATGTCCAGCTCTATCGCCGCATCGCCCACTGGCTGATGAAGGAGCCTGAACTCGAGGAGGAGCGGCTGACCGCCGACGGCCGCGGCATGATGCTGGAAATCCGCCGCCAGGCGATGAGCGACGATCCCGGCCCGGCGCAGATCATCACCCCGTCCGGCAAGGCGATGACCGTCAAGCTAGAGAGAGCCGAACCCGGCGTCTTCCTGGGCAGCATCGAAACCAGCGAGATCGGCCTCTACCAGGTCGGCAATGGCGACCTGAAGGCGCTTGCCCATGTCGGCCCGGTCAACGCACCGGAATTCACCGACGTCGTCTCCACCGAGAACCGGCTGAAAGCGCCGGCCGAGGCCACCGGCGGCAGTGTGCGCCGGCTGGCGCAATCGTCGGCCCTTGGCAACCTCACCGGCGGCGTGACGCTGCCGTCGGTCGTCCCGGTCCGCTCCACGGGCGCGGCCGCCGGCAACGACTGGATCGGCCTGCGCACCACCGACGACAGCGTGCTGAAGGCCGTCTCGCGCGTGCCGCTGTTCGGCGGGTTCCTCGGCCTCGGCCTGCTGCTTCTGGCATTGGGCTCGATGTGGTACCGCGAGGGGCGGTAGCGCAGCGGTTTATCCTTCTCCTCTTGTGGGAGAATGTGGATTGGCGCAGCGCCAAGACGGTTGAGGGGTGCTGGACGGGATGCCGTCGACGCCAAGCTGGAACACCCCTCATCCGACCGAGCTGCGCTCGGCCACCCGCTCCCACAGGGGGAGAAGGAGAAAACGGCACTACTCCTCCGGTTCCGTCGTGAACATCAGCGGGTAGCCCTTGGCCTTACCGGCATCGGTCGCCCGCATCGCCTTGGTCTCGGCGACGTCCCTGGTGAAGACGGCGACGACGCAGACGCCGCGCTGGTGCGCGGTGATCATCACCCGCCGCGCCTGGTCTTCGCTCAGCTTGAATTCGCCCTTGAGCACCGTCACCACGAACTCGCGCGGCGTGAAATCGTCATTGAGAAGGATGACCTTGTAGAGCTTCGGCCGTTCGATTTGCGGCTTCGTTTTGGTGCGGGGTTTGGTGACGATCTCAGGCATCGGAATCGGCAACTGCGCGCAAGAAACTTCGCGTTTATTCTGGCATAGGCAAAAGCGGGCGTCCATTTGAGCCGCGCACAAACCGCCTTTCCGGCGGGCGCGCCGTTCACAAGTCTGAGATTGCCGCTGGCGGCTTAGGGTCGACCTCCCTCCGATGAGAAAGCTTACCTTCTCAACACCGCCGACAGCACGTCCCTGATGCCGATGGCGCCGACGAAGCGCGACTGGTCGTCGAACAGCGCCACGGGTGCGGTCTGCGAGCGGTGCATGGCCAGCATCACGGTCTTCAGCGAGGTGCCCGGATTGGCCCAGAACACCTGCGCCGTCTCCTCCGGCTGGGCCTCGACATCGGCGCAGGACACCCAGAACGCCGGCTTGCCGTCGCGCTCGGCCGCCGCCACCAGCCCGTGCTCGTCGATCTTGAAACGCGTCGTCTTGCGGCGGTCGAGCCACACCCAGCCGTCCTCGCCGTGCTCGAGGTCGCGGCGGTCGCGCATCACGTTCCAGGCGGTCAGCACCGAGAGCGGATTCACATTGGCGATGAAGTCGCGGACATAGTCGTTGGCGGGGCGCAGCACGATGTCTTCCGGCGCGCCGGTCTGCACGATGCGCCCGCCTTCCATGATGGTGATGTGGCTGCCGATCTTCAGCGCCTCCTCGAGGTCGTGGCTGACGAAGATGATGGTCTTTTTCAGCTCTGCCTGAAGCTGCAGCAACTCGTCCTGCAGCTTGGTCCGGATCAGCGGGTCGAGCGCCGAGAACGGCTCGTCCATCAGCAGGATCGGCGCTTCGGTGGCAAACGCACGCGCCAGCCCGACGCGCTGCTGCATGCCGCCGGAAAGTTCGTGGGCGTATTTCGACGCCCACTGGTCGAGGCCGACGAGCTTCAACTGGCGCTCGACGCGCGCCTTGCGCTCGGCGTCGGGCACGCCGGACAGCTCGAGGCCGAAGCCGACATTTTCAGCGACGGTGCGCCAGGGCAGAAGGCCGAACTGCTGGAACACCATGGCGACCCGCGTCTGTCGGATGTGGCGCAGCGTGGCGGCGTCGCAGGCCGCGACATCGACCATGCGGTCGCCGTCCTTGACCATGACATTGCCGCGCGCCGGCACGTTGAGCAAGT
>NZ_RZSW01000163.1:0-11383 GCF_003997375.1 Mesorhizobium sp. M5C.F.Ca.IN.020.29.1.1
GGCACAGAAGGACCACAACCTTCTGATCAAGAACGACCGCACCAAGCTGGTGCAGCACGACCAGTCCGACCGCATCGACCACGACGCCAAGCACTCCGTCGGCCACAACCTCGACGAGGACGTCGGCAACAACAAGACGGTCAAGGTCGGCGTCGACCAGACCACGGATATCGGCAACAACGACACCGAGACGGTGGGCGTGAACCGCTCGCTGACGGTCGGGTCGAATGAGACGATCAGTATCGGGTCGAACTCGACGGAGACGATCGGCGCCAATCATACGCAGACCGTGGCGCTTGTGCAGACCATCACGGTGGGCGCCGCGCGAGTGGATTCAGTGGGCGCGGCAGAAACCCGAAGCGTTGGCGCCGTCCAGACGAATCAGATCGGTGCATCGCGCTCGATGACGGTTGGGGCCGGACAGAGCCACAGCATCGGCTCCTCGGATACATGGAAGATCGGCGCAAGCCAGAATATCAGCATCGCTGCGGACCAGAATAAGAAGGTCGGCGGTGGCCAAAATTTTGAAATCGGTAAAGGCCGCAAGTTGAAGATCGGCGCGGACGACGCGACCGACGTCGGCGGCGGGCACACCCTGAAGGTCGGCAAGTCCAGTGCCGTGGATGTTGCCAACGATGGAAGTTTCAAGATCGGCAAGGACTTTGCGATCGACGCCGGGGATTCGATTTCGCTGACGTGTGGCAGTGCCTCGATTACTATGAAGAAGGACGGAAATATCATCATCAAGGGCAAGGACATTACCGTCAACGCATCCGGCAAGATCAATATCAAGGCATCGAGCGACATCACCATGAAGGGTTCCAAAATCCACGAAAACTAGCGGAAGCCTTGTTTTCATCGATGGCGGGATAGCGCATTAACAAATCGCGTACCGTGAGAGAATGGCTTCTTGCCCCAAATGAACATCCTAGCGAATATTGTAGGGCAGCATGCTGAGCAGGCGGCATCGTTGTGGGCACAAAGGGACAATTTAGCCCTTGACGATCCCCCAGATCTGGACGCCGTAGCGGCTATAGACGATAGATTGGAAATGAGCCTCGATGGCATAAGGGTCGCAAGCCGGGCGGCTTGGCCCTGTGTCCTCGCCCTCCATCAGGCGTCGCCTGGCAAGGGCGAACTCTTCGTCGTGTCTTGGACGGCTCTCGAGTTCGAGAGCGCCGATCATGTCGCGCAAGCAGTTGAAGTTGGTCGCACCGCGATCGACGGCCCAGGTGGCCTGCTCGGCGCGCTGGCCTGGCATACGCCTCGCCTAATTGCGCCATGGGTGCGAGCGTGGATTAATGACGCGTGTGATCCGTTCAAGCGGTTCCTGGGCGTGTCGGCCTGCTTCGAACACCGCGTCGATCCAAAACAGATGCTATCGTTGCGACTGCGCGATCCCGACACGTCAGTACGTGCGGCGAGCCTTCGGCTGGTCGCGAAGCTCGGTCGCGCCGATCTGACGGGCGAAGTCAGGAATGCGGGTTTCGATGAGGACCAGCAGGTGCGTTTCTGGGCTGCCTGGGCTTTGAGCGAACTTGGCTCAGGCGACCTCGCTGTTCCTGAACTGAGAAGGGTAGCAGTGCAAGGCGACGACAACGCGCTGAGCGCGCTTCGAGCTGCGGTAAAGGCGATGCCGATGAAGGAAGCGCGAAGCTGGATAGGCTCGCTGTATACCTCACCGCAGAGCGCCTCCCTCGGGGTGAGAGCGGCTGGCATGCTGGGCGATCGATCGATCCTGCCGTGGTTGATTGAACAGATGGGCAATCCCGCCCTTGCAGTGACCGCGGGCGCGTCGTTTCTGGAACTGTTTCCCGAGGCGCGGCAGGAGAGCGATCTCTTCACGACTGACCCCGGCGCGGCGGGGCTTCGGTTCGAGGAATATTTCGGTAATCAGGCTGCAAGGGTCCCGCTTGCCGACAGGGTCCTGGAATGGGGGCGGCGACAAGGATGCATCATGTAGCCGGAGTGAATGAGCAGGTATTAGGGGGCGGCTGGATTCATGGTAGGCGCGTGGGCGAGCGAGCCAAGCTGTTGGCTAGGGGAGCATCCGGCGCACTTAGCGCTAAATCCAGGGTGGCGCCTCGCCTCTGACGCTGCGTCCCGTTTGCAAAGATCTCCATCAGATTCTCCGCCGCTAGGGCCTTGCCCTGCAAATACCTTTTACCTGGACTGAAATCTGTCTGGTTGCGCCGCCACCATTCGCGGATCTTGCGGACATCGGGCCAGACCAGATACTCGTCGCGAGCGGAGTAATCGTGTGGCGACGCATCCCCCGAGTCCATGTCAGCCGGCGGCTCGACGTGCATCGCCTCGCGCTCGAGCGACATCCCGGTGATCGTTGCAAAACTCTCGCCGGCCAGCCGTGCGAGTTTCGGGTCACGCATGCGCGTAGTTAGCCACGGCACGAAGACGGGGTCCCCCAGGATGCCGGCCCCGGCGGCAATCAAGCGCTCCTTCGAACGATCTCCACGCAGGCTGAGCAGCCATTCCACGGCGCTTTGATGATCCGCGGCTCGCAACAGAAGCTGCACGCCCTTCCAGCCAAGCGCGTCAGCGCCGCAGTACAGGCGCAAGATCTTAGGCGCCTCATGCCTGTCGCCCAGCAATGTGCAGGACCATGCCGCCCAGAACCGGCATGTTTCGTCCGGATCGTTCAAAGCTGCCTTGATGTCGGCGAGCAGATCGACGCGCCCAACTTCGCCGGCGAGGCGCAAGGCCCTGGCGCGCACCGCTGGAGCATCGCTGAGGAACAGCGGAAGACGCGCCGCGGGATCCATCCGCCGGACGGAACACGCGGCCAAGCCGAGCAGGCGCCTGCTCGGGCGCGCATCGTCCAAGAGAGAGCGTACGGTCCCGCGAAGCCGGTGCGGTTCCACCCAGCCCAAGGCCGACACGGTGGCTCGGAATAGTTCTGACGACGCTTCGGCGAGATTCAAAACGTAGCCAATCCTGTTCTCGGACAGGCTCTCGAGGGCAAGAACGGCCGCCACGAAGGTTTCGCCAGGCTCCTTATACTCGTCAAAGGCCCGCTCCGCTGCGTGCCAGCCCCATTCGCCCGCAATACGAAGACCGTCAATATGGGCCTCCAGCCGGTTGTCCAGCCGGTTCAAATCCTTGAGATACAGGTCGGGAGCATCGACCGCCCTGTCACGCTGCAGCCAAAGAAAGGCCGCGTCCTCGGCATGCTGCTCGACGATGTGCTCGATAACGCGGCGCGACATTCGAGGCTCTAGTTAAGCTGGATGGAGCCCCCCTTGATCTTGTTGGGGCCAGAGGAGCGGCTGAGAATATACGTGCCGCGCAGAATGATCTTGCCGGTACGGGTCAGCGTTATGCTGGCCTTGCCGCAGCGAAGCACGATTTCGCGTTCGGCGGAAAGATCCAGGCGCTCCCCGTCCAGCGTCACGGCGACATCCTCCGCGGTAACCGGCTTCGGACGCAGCAGGCGGCCCAGAATGACGGCGCGGTCGGGATCGCCCCCGTCGAACATCACGACCACGTCGGTCCCGAAATCCGATGCCTCGAGCATGGTTGCCGCGCGGGCAGCAACCATCCTGCTCTCGATTCCGTCCGGTACGGAGACGATCGGCTCGCCTGACTTGTTGCGTCCTATGAAGGTGCCGATGACAAGGCCATCGCTGAGACCGCTGCCTACGCGCGCGAAGTCGGGGCGATCGTTCACAGGTGCTTACCTTGTGATTAGCTTGACGTCTTTGGCGCATGATAGCCGTGATCTGAATGCGGCGCAATTCGTCGCTATGCTATGGGGAGAACTACAGGCGCACTGACCTGCACCCGCAGGATGTTATTTCTCATGGTGCTATACAAAACTTGCAACGTATACTCAGGGAATTTCCAGGTTGCCTCTCCTGTGAATTCCTCGTCATAATGCTTGATCGGCTCCGCTGGGATCTTTCGAAATACAACTTCGGGCGAATCGTCGAAGTGCAATCCATTCGGAAGTGTGCCGGGCCAACGCGCCCCGTCAGCTTCGTATTCTCGATAGAACAGCACATGGGTCAGCGCCAGATCGCGCCCCCCCTCCATGTACCGGAAGTGAAGGAAAAGACCCAAGTGTTTATCGAATCTTCCAACCAGGCCGCCATCATCGGCCTCCAGATTTTGCTCCAATCGCAGAGGCGAAAACATCAGCCGGAGTCCGGGGTCGGACAACTTCTTGCCAAGCGCGGCCATGATATTTGGGGTTGACGGTATCAGAGCTGCATCGTCGTAGTCGGCAGGCATCGGCGGCGGTCGAAGTTGACAAGAAACGAAACCTATATTCATGCCGCCATTTGCATAACCAATGATGAGCTGAAACTGTGGAAGCTCCCACGTGTCCCTGGTGTAGGAACGCCGGGTGCTCTCGTAGGCGGCCAACCTGTCTCGCGCCGAAATCCTGCTGTCCGAAGCCACGAGGCCGGCAGGCAAAGATCCTTGGTACGGGCCGACATCATAGCGCTCGCAGTAAAAGTAGATCTGAGTGAGCAGCATCGGCTCGTTCTTGGGATCCTCTATTTCCTGCCCGAGCAGGTGCGCTCTCGCCTCGAATCCCAGTTCCACCCCAAGCTTCTTGTTCAGAAGCCAATCCTGAGCATTCAGGACAGAGCCGTCGTTCTCGTCGAGCACGACTTCCGGCTGCCGCAAAATGGCCAGCCGCGACATCAAGGCCTGAACCTCGGTATCCGTTGACGATCTCCCAAGAAGGCTTACAGCTCCGCTGAAGTCCATGCCAGGCCGTATCCGTCCCCTATTTCGGTTCTTCCATGCTTAAGGTAACCTTCATGAGAGCGTCACCATCGATTTTGTAGCGAGCCTTCAGGAGAAGTTTGTTGGACACTCTCCATTGGTCCCAAGCTTCCTCCTGCTCGACCGGAGTTCCAAATCTTTCCCTCAGGCTCGGCCGAGTTGCATCTTTTGGGATATCATAAGGAGACGGCCAGGGTTCCCTTTTCACATGCATGGTCACACTGGTGAGCACGCATGTGCCGGCGCCCCCCGGAACATCCTTGAAGAGCTCAACATCCTCAAATTGAAGGGTCATTCCATCTACATCGACGGAGAGGTAGATCTCATCCCTCGGCATAACCACACGTTTTGTGACACCTGACCGTTTCAAATTTTCCTTTAAATCCGGATCGTTATTCGTCCTTCCAAACAGGTCTACCCATTTCTGATAATCCATCACTGCCTCCATACTGACTTGATCGATGGTCAGCCCTCGCACTCCTTGACCGCCTCTTTTATCATTCCCTCGAAATCAAACTCTTTAAGTTCCTTGACCGCCGCAGCATATGCGGGTCCGCACTCGGTGTCGTCCAACGCTGCTTGTATTGCGTCGGTGTCTCGTTTTATGGCATCTTTCATGCTTTGCTTGGTTTCCGCGTCCGGCTTCATCAGCGGTTTGTTTAAATTCCCGCATGTTTCACTGTCCGCCCGGTGAACTTTGCGTGGGATTACGATAGCCATGCCCCTGCTTTCCACTTTGTCCTTTACGCACTTTGCAACGTCTGGGTCGAAAGGGCCGAAGCGTTTTACGGCGCGTGCATATAAGGTTCCCTTCGCCGGAACGTGGTCGCGCTCCCATACCCGCGACCCGTCTGCTCGACTCGCCTTGCCGCTGTTACAAAGACTTCCATAGCTGCCAACCTCGCCGCATTTATGCATCGGCTTGTTGTCCGGACCCTGCTTGTTACCGGTCGAGGTGGCGGAGTTCTTAGCTCCCATTGTTCGTCATCTGATCGCCGAGCAGTTGGATGTTCTTGCCTTCTGCCTTCACGTCCATCGAGCCGGGCGCGACGAACTCGGTCTTTCCCTGTGTAGCCGACGACACCACGCCGCCGCCGGTGCCCTGGCTCGCCACATCAGGCGACGGCGCGCTCATGTAGTAGCTTCCCTTGATGGCTATCTTCTTCCCTTCGATCTTGACCGTCGAGGTGGCATCCGACAGCCTGTCGGCGGAGCGTCCGAAATTCGGCAGCGGAACAGGCACGAACGGAGCCGGCGGTCCCGGCATCTTGCACACATTGGGCACGTCCGCCGGCGCCATGTCTATGCTGCCCTCGGTCACCGGCGTCTTGGGCGGGTTGACTCCAACGGAAACCATCAGGCAGCCTTTCTTGGCGGGTTGGCAGAAAAGTCCAGTAGCGTCACCGCGCGCTGGCCGCCTTCGGAACTGGCCCAGAGCGCCGCTCGCGAACCGTGGCTGTAGCCCTTGCTGGCGGCGGCGTGAGCCAGCGCCGCGAACAGTGGACCTGACGCTGCGCCGACATCGCCCCAGCAGTCAGCTGGATGCAGATAGTGGGTTGCCTCATCTGAAAGATGCTGAACTCGCAGGATCGTGTAGACCAACTCCTCGCTGCGGTAGCGCTGTCCATTGAGATCGCAGTAGGTGTCGGTGATCTTGCGCCGATCTGTGCCAATGACTGGCTCGAGTCCGAGGAAGGCGGAGCTCAGCCCTTCGCCCACGCAAACGCCGTCCTCGCCGTGTCGCTTGATGGTGATCCGCTCGGGCGCGGTGCTAACTGCGCTCAGTTGCGCCAGGGCCTCCAGGCCCAGTTCTGATATCAGATTGCGGCGTGCCAGCAGGCACGCGCCAGCTCCCTCTCCCGGGAAGAAGCCGTCTCGGTTCACCTCGGATTTGAGTTGCCCCGTCTCATCCATCCATTCCAGCGTTTGATAGTCGTGATAGGAATCCACGCCTGCCACCACCGCCAGATCCGTCTTGCCTTCATCGATCGCCTTGGCGGCCGTACCGAACGCAAACATTCCGGCAGCGTGTCCGTTGGCCAAGCATTGCACGCGCAGGTTCGCCGGGCCGAATCGTCCCATTACGGCACGACCGAGCACTTCGGCGATGCCGTCCGGTAACCCGGGCCGCGGCTCCGGCGCACAGATGATCAGGAGCGTTCTCAGGCCGTTGGCCGACAGCGCCGCGGCCTGCGGCAGTTGCAGCAGCGTCGACAACAGCAGTTCCTTCATGCGCTCTGCCAGCGGCACCTCGGGGCCGATGACCGCATCCTGCGCCAGGCGCATGGGCTCGCCATTGCGGTCGACAAAGAACGGATGCTCGGAAATTGCTGAGATCCCCGCCCGCACCGCTGCGGCAGCGCTTTCGGGACGCAGACCAACCGGAGTCCGCGCTGAAAGACCGGCCAGCCAGACTGGCGTCCGAGGGAGATAGGCTGCGACGCTTGGCGTAGGCATCGTCATTCCATCACATCAGCTTTTTCAGGCGGACAGAGGTTTGATCGAGATAGTCGATGTCCTTATTGCATATGAGCGAGCTTTGCCAAACCATAATCACGCGCGAAGTATCCGGCTCTAGGATCACGGTCGCCAGCGTGCCTTTGGTGTGAATCGTCTCGCGTTTGATGCGTGTTGAGAAGCCGAAAACAAGCCGCGGAAGATGGAAGCGTATCGGGCCGTTCGGCGAGAGATTTATGAGCTGCACCGGCTCGCCGCCCCGCAGATAGCCGGCGACCTGTTGATCCTGCGGGGCGCAGCAATAGTAGTGGGAATCGAGATCATTCGCCCAGAGCGGGAAGCGCGTCTTCTGCCAGATCTCGTCATAAGTGCCGGCGAGTTCCCGGCGCGGCGACCAATGACAGGCCACCGCGTTGAAGCCGGCCGGCGCGGGGCGGCTAGCGACGGATGAAATCAGGTTTGCCGGATACTCGATATTGGGAAGCGGCCGTCCGAGACAGCCATTCGGGTTGGAGATGAAGCCCCGCCCGACCGGATTCCTCGCCTCTAGGCGATGATCCTTCGGATTGCTCGCAGTGCGATCCCAGCCGCCGAATGCCGCCTCATACCGGATCGGCATCTTGAGAAACGGGTCGGGGCTCGCGATGACACGTTGTCCGGCAAGGTTCACCGTCCACCAGCGATTGCCGAATACGCTCAGGCGCTTTTGAACCGGACCAACCTGGAATCCTACATCGAGCTCTGTGATCGGTTTGCCGTTCGGTGACCAGGCGGTACCGTTGACGAGCACGTCCGTGCAGGGCTTCACCCCGAAAAAATCGGCTTCATAGATCAGGCTTTTCTCGTAGTCGCCGTCGAGGGGCTGTCCCTGTATGAACGGCGGCACCTGGTTCTCCGAGGGCCGCGTGCTTCCGTCGGCCAGTATGTCCAAGGTAGCTTTCACGCAGACCAGCCAGGTCTTGTTCGCGGCCTTGTCCTGAACCCAGCTCCCCATCGCTGGAAACCCGGTGCTGTTGCTGACTTCCCACATGGCGGCGGGGACCCTCAGGCGGTAAATCGTTGGCTTAGGATGTTCTCGGAATGCAGGAGCATCCGGCGGGTTCACTCAGGCAATAATGTTCGGTATTTGATCCGGTCATATCAGCCCAGTCTTCCATCTTCCTGAGAACACTTGCTCCAGCGTCGCTTGCGGAGCTTGCGGATCAATATCGAAAATGTCGGAGTGCGCCGTCCACATAACCATATCGCTGATGATCTCTTCGCCCGGCTCGACCGGCGGCACCGGCAGTGCGCTTAAAGCGGTATCCAATTCGTCAGGTGTCCGCTCGCCCTGCTGGGCGGCAAAGGCCGCCTCTTCGATCCTGGAAAACCACGCATCAGAGCGAGCCAGTTGAACGGAAGCGTCAGGAAGCTGAACGACGACGCTCAAAGGGAACTGCCGGCCAACCCTGTCGGCGCTTTGCAGAATAATGCCTGCCGAGGCGCCAAAGGAAGCCGGGCCGGCCAGGAATCGTAGCGCGGTGGTGGGCGGCCAAGATTCCAGACCGATCAGCGGCACGATGTGCTGCGCCAGCCAGCGGTCCCAGATGCGGACAAAATCCCCCGGCAGCCGCCGCGTGACGAAATCGCCGGTGGCGGGCATTTTGCCGTAAAAGCCGGGCAGGATCATATCTGCGGCGGACATGAGAACTTCTTGAACATTTGCAAATTGTAGGGATTCTCGACGCTTGCGGCCTTGAGCTCGAAATCCGCGTACATGCCTTGCGTGCCCAGCCGCAGGCTGTAGACGTCGGACAGAGAGGTGCCGGTAAAGCGGCCGCTGCGCAGCAGCCTCAGCCACGCCCAGCTGCCGGTTTCGTTCAACATGACTTCGGGCGAGCCGTCGATCGGCTGGAAGGCGAGCGAGATGACGCCGGTGCCGTCCTTGCCGGGCCAGGTCATCGGTTGCGGCCGCGTCGCGTTGTTGTAATAGACGAGGTTCTGGCCATCGAGATTGAGCGTCACGCGCGTGACGTTGGGCGACAGGTCCGTCGGTTGGAGCGTGAAGCTCATCACCGGGCCGGTACCGCCTGGAAAGAGATCGTCGCGGATCCGCCTGGCCTGTTCGAACGCCGCCAGGGCCGCCGCGTCGAGGCCGAAATCGGCGCGCCATTTCCATGGCTGGCTGGCGGTGTCGACATAGCTGATTAAATGGTCGTTGATGAAGGTGTCGATCATCCCGGCCGGCCCGAACAGGCGGGCGAAATCGCGGACATTGACGTCGACCGCACTTTCGGGGCTGAACGGATAGCGGTCGTTCAGCGCCGCCTGGCAGAACGGCAGGATGTCGGCGCGCCAGATGGCGTTGAGCTCCGAGGTGACCGCTTTCTGCGTCAGGCCGCTGGTGTCCCCGGCGATGCCGCCGAGCCAGTCGTCGATTGGATCGGGCAGGATCTGCGCCTGCCTGGCCACTGCTCCCGTCAGCTCGGCGAGGCCGCCCTGTTTCTTGATGGCGTCCTGAGGGTCGGGATTGGCCGTCACCGTCTGCAGCACGTTCGAAAGCGCCGTCAGCGCCACCACCGCCGCGTCGAGTGCCGGCGGCTGGCCGTCAACTTCGGCGATCGCACCCTTGAGCGGCTTGAAGTGTTCGGCCACCAGACTGCCGGTGAGATCCACCTCGTTGGCGGATCCTGCGCGTGGCAGCAGTTTTGCCCCTGTTTTGGCCAGCTTGCCGAGCTTGCCAAGTTTGCTGAGCAGTTTCGAGCCGCCCTTGGCCGCTGCCTTGTTATCGGCGGGTGCTTCATCGGACCGGGTAAGCTCGGTCTCCTGAACGACCGCGGTAAGCAGGCGCTTCAGAGCGGAATCAGCGCTCGAAAGATCCTTGAGGTTCTCGCTGGCGACATTCAGGTCGGCCAATGGCGCGAGCCTGATATCGCGCAGGATGCTGTCCCATTGTGCGATGTAGTCTTCGTAATAGAGTTTTAGAATATCCTCGGACAGCGCCGATACAGATGTTTCGGCATTCTCTGAGCAGCCTCCGGCGAAGACCGCCCGGTCCAGCGCCGCCTGCGCGGCGACGTCCTCGACCCGGTCGAGAATGGCATCGTGGAAGCCGGAATAGGTGAACGCGCCCGAAATGCCGACGCGCAGCGTCTTGTCGGAACGCCGTGCAAAAACCTTGGCGCCGTTGGGGCCGGCGAAATTCGCCGGGATCCATTCCTTGAGGCCGGCCACCGCCGGGTCGGCCAGCAACTGCCTGTAGGCGCGCGCCGGCAGCGAAATCGTGCAAACCGTTTTCAGCGCCTCGGCAACCAGCCCCTGATCCGCGGCGATGTAGCTGTCGTCGACCGCCATGCGACGGATCGCGGCAAGCTGGTGCTCTTCCGCGTCGGCGGTCGGAAACGGCGCCGCAGGCGCAAATTCCGGCAAGTCGTTGACCCACCAGCCCTGGACGTAATCGGCGTCCATCTGCGACAGGCCGGTCATCATGCGATAGGTTTTTAGCGCCCCCAGCATGAAATCCGGATCGCGGATCTGCCGCCACATGGTCGCCTCGAGCAGAGCGACCATGTGCGGCTCCAGCACGTTGCGCAGAGCGTGGTCGTAAGTGTCGGCCTGCGCCCGCAGCAGCTCTGCCGACGCCGACGGCCCCAGCAGGTCCTGGGCACTGCTCGGTGGTGCGGTACGGGCATTTGCGACCTCGCCCATCGCATTGAGCGCGCTGTCGATGGCGGGCTGCTCCACCGATGCCGGGCTCGCGGCTGCCGCGGTCAGCGGCGCCTGCAGCGCTTCGAACTGGCCCGCCTGCGCTGCGATCGCATTGCGGTTGTCGAAGTAGGACCAGGTGAACATCGCACCGGCCAACAGGGCGGCGGCGGCACAGGCTGCCGCGGCGCCACGCCAGATCCAGGCGCGGCGGCGCTGCGCCAGCGGATCGAACGTCCCCAGGCCGGCTTCCCTGAAAATGACCTCGGTCAGCAGGTTCTTCAGGAAGAAGCTGCGTTTTTCGACGCGCGGCGCCGGCATGGCCCGTCGCGGCGGAAGACCGAAGGATGAAGACAGCGCCGCGGTCAGCCGGTCGATGGGTGCCCCTTCCTGGGTCGCCGACGTCAGATAGAGGCCGCGCAGCCAGGCGGCTTCCTCGTAGCGGCTTTCGCCGAACATCGCCTCGACCAGCACCTGGATCGGCTCGGAC
>NZ_RZSW01000164.1:0-11322 GCF_003997375.1 Mesorhizobium sp. M5C.F.Ca.IN.020.29.1.1
GCCGAATCTGCCTCATGTCAGGTTTGGGGTCGAGAATCCGATTCCGTTCCATTGGTGTCACGTCGTCAAGTACCCATTTCCTCAGGCTTTCATGACCTTGACGCCAGCCCTCGAACGCTCCCGGGGCCAGACTGCGCCAGCGGCGGGCGAACATGGGCACGAACTCGCGGCTGAACCTGAGCTGCTGCGGCGTTGGATCGACTCGCGCCCGCCCGCTGATCGCCAGCGTGTATCCACCGTTGCCGCGCCGCGTCAGCGAGACGCGCGCGGTATGCAGGGCATCCGGCAGGCCATTTGCGCCCGGCGCTACGGCTAGAATGGACTGACGCACGGCAGCTTGCGGGAAACGAACACCAAGCTGGTTGCAAAAGGAAGAAGCCCACGCGCCTCCGGCCATGACCACGGTCCTTGTCCGGATGGTTCCCGCTTCTGTAACGACGCCGCTGACCCGGCCGGCACTCAACTCTATGCCGCGAGCCGTGCAATATTGATGTACGGAGCCGCCAGCCGCCATGATCCCTCGCGCGGCTACAGGTACCGCCCTCGAGGTGTCTGCCGTTCCGTCGGTCGGTGAGAAAACGCCGCCCTTCCACTTGCAGCCGGTCGCTTTACCCCGTTCGGTGGCTTTTTCCGCGCTCAGCATATGCGTCGTGACGCCGACCGTCCTTGCAAAATCGCGCCACTTTGCCCAACCTGCGAGTTCATGGTCGCTTTGCGAGAGATAGAGCAGCCCGCAACGGCGAAAGCCGGTCTCTTCGCCAGTCTCCTGCGCCACTTTTTCCCAGAGATCGAGGCTCTTGGTTGCCATCGGCAACTCGCGCGCGTCACGGTTCTGCTGGCGGCACCAGCCCCAGTTGCGGCTGGACTGTTCGGCGGCAACGCGCCCCTTCTCCAGCAGGGCAACGCTGACGCCGCGGCGTGCGAGATAATATGCCGTGAATACGCCTACCACGCCGCCGCCGATGACGACGACGTCCGCCTCGCGAGGCAGGGATGGGCTGGAATCGATGTGCATGAGCGGCGCGGGCATGGATGGGGACTCCGGTAATTTGAAGCATCCTAACCTGCCCCCTACAGAGGCAGGCCGCGAAGTTTGTGCCTGGACGGAATATCGTGCGGTTAGCGGCCTCTAGGACGGGCAATTATTGCGCGAAAAGCTCGCTGGTACCGGGGCAAGCAGGAGTACACTTCATGCAGCCGCGTCATGTACGGCATGGCTATTCAGGGCGCGCGGCGCACAGTTGTCGACCCTGATCGGCAGTGCCTTGCCTACATTGCGATGGGCCGCACGGACACCGTTCCGCTCGACCGCATTGCGTGGCAGACGGTGCCGGTGCACACCGGAAAGCCGTGGTTCCTGCCCGTCGTGGGGGCGTATAACCGCATGAAGGATATGGTTGCCGGATCATGTCGCGGGCCCCGAACAGCTGCAGAGTGAAATGCCGAACTGGACGTTCTTTTCAGAACTTCCTGCCGCCCGAGGGCCAAGTTTCGATGACTCTGCGGAAACAAAACAGTCAAACTGGCTGAAAGAACGGAGCAACCTTTCCTTATGGCAGGCAAGCTCCAGAGGACTTCCGATAGGCAGGGCTTACGCCTTCGGAGAGTTCTCCAACAAAAGGAACAGTGTCCGGTACACGGACCGAATTTGATCAAGGGAGCCGCCAGGATGAGCAGAATCCGTTTCTCGCAGCCTCAATGCGCGAAGCGCCGAGATGGCCAGACGACGGCCGCTCCGGTGAGGCGCTTCTGCTCAAAGGGCGATGATTGGGTCCGCAACAGCCTGGACCCGTTCGGTTTAAAGGGGAGGTGATCTCGATGGTCGCAAGCATCCAGGCTGTAGCCCCCCACGATGTGGCGCTTTCGATACGCGACCTCACGGTGAATTTGCCGGAAGGCATGGAACGGACCCATGCCGTCGAGAACATCTCCTTTGATCTGAAGCGCGGTCAGATCCTGTGCATCATCGGCGAATCCGGATCGGGAAAGTCTGTCACAGCCAATGCGATCATGGGGCTTCTGCCCAAGGTGATCCGCGTCTCCTCGGGCGCCATCCAGCTGGATGGGATGAACATCATAGGTTTGTCGCCCGACAAACTGCGCAGCCTACGCGGTCGGGTTGTGTCGATGATTTTCCAGGATCCGCTCTCGGCACTCAACCCGCTGATGACGGTGGGCGCGCAGATCGACGAAGTGATGGCGGCACATGGCGTCGGCACCCCGAAATCCCGTCGCGGCCGCGCTGTCGAGTTGCTGACCGAGGTGGGGCTGCCTGACCCCGAACTCATGTATCATCAGTATCCGTTCCGGCTTTCTGGCGGGCAGCGGCAGCGGGTTATGATCGCCATGGCGCTGGCGCTTGAACCCACGATCCTGATCGCGGATGAACCGACAACCGCGCTCGACGTGACCACCCAGGCACAGATTCTGGAGCTGATCCGCGACATTCAGCGCCGCAAGGGAATGAGCGTCATGTTCATCACCCACGACTTCGGGGTGGTGGCCGAGATCGCAGACAGTGTCGTCGTGATGGAGAAGGGCCACATCGTCGAACAGGGTAGCGCTCAACAGGTCCTGACGTCGCCCAGCCATCCCTACACCCGGCGCCTTATCGCAGCCGTCCCCCACCTGACCGGCGAGGACCGCATTCCTCTGGAGACGGCCAACAAAGCGCCGATCCTGAAGGTCGAGGGCCTGGTGAAGACCTACCGCAGCGGCAGTGCGCTGTTCGGCAAGGAGCGCGTCGTGCCCGCCGTTAACGAGGTCTCGTTCGATCTGGCGCCCGGGCGCACGCTGGGCGTCGTTGGCGAGAGCGGTTCGGGCAAATCATCGCTGGGCCGGCTTCTGATCAAGCTGCTGGACTGCGACGGCGGCGGGATTCTGTTCGAGGGGCAGGACATCGCGAAGCTTTCCGAAGCTGAGTTCCGCCCGTTGAGGCCGCGGGTCCAGATGATCTTCCAAGACCCTTTCGCCTCGCTCAACCCGCGTTCGACTGTCGGCCACATCCTGACTGTTGGCCCGGTCGCGCACGGGATGCCGTATGCCCAAGCGCGTGAAGAGGCGAAGGTGCTACTGGCTCATGTCGGTCTCGATACCGGCGCCTTCGGCCGCTATCCGCACGAATTTTCCGGTGGGCAACGCCAGCGCATAGGCATCGCCCGGGCGCTGATGTTCAAGCCGAAGCTGCTGATCGCCGACGAGGCCGTGTCGGCGCTCGACGTTTCGATCCAGGCGCAGATCCTGAAGCTGCTGGACCAAATCCAGCGAGAGACCGGCGTATCGATGATCTTCATCACCCACGACCTGCGCGTCGCCAGCCAGATCTGCGACGAAATCGCGGTGATGCAGAAAGGGCGGATCGTTGAACGCGGACCACCCTCGCAGATCTTCCTCGACCCGCAATCAGTCTACACGCGTGAGCTGGTGGCGGCGATTCCGGGAGAGCAGCCGGGAGCTAACCGCCCGGTTGCAGCAAACGGGTAAGAGCCACGGCGGACACCGCCAGAACAAGGGGAATTCCAATGAGTGAACGTACGAACTCCAAATCGAACTACTCGCGGCGCGACGCCCTTCGATTGATGGCGATAGGCGGGGCCGCAGGCCTCATTGCGCCCAATCTTTTGGGCAAACCCGCCTTCGCCCAGAACCCTCCAGCGAGCCCGACCGGCCGCGTCGTCGTCGGATTTTCGCAGGAACCCACCGTCTTCAATCCGCTGATGCCGCATACCGAGTGCGACGACGCCGTGCACTTCTCGGTGTTTGATGCACTCGTTCGCATGGACCCCAAGGGCGTTCTTCAGCCCAATCTTGTGGTCGAAGTGCCCAGCCAAAAGAACGGCGGCATTTCGGAGGATGGACTTTTGTGGCGCATCCGCCTGCGTGATGATGTTCGCTGGCACGACGGCCAACCCTTCACGGCCGAGGATGTGAAGTTCACGCTTGAGCTCATCACCAATCCTAAATTCCGCGCGTGGCGCACGGCGGGTCATTCGCTGGTGCGCGACATCAAGGTTGTCTCGCCGACCGAGCTCACCTGGCGGATGGAGGAGGCTTTCGCCCCCTACCTGTCGTTTCTCGCCGAAACCTTCATGGTTCCCAAGCACATCCTCGAAAAAGAGGCGGACCCGAACGCCGCCGCCTTCAATCAGGCGCCTGTCGGCACTGGCGCATTCAAGTGGGCGCAGCGCATCGCCGGCGATCACATCGAACTCGTCGCGAACACGGACTATGCCGGGGAGGGCCCCTATTTGGAGCGGCTCGTCTTCAAATACATCCCCGACATGACAGTGCTCTACACCCAGTTCAAGAGCGGCGACATTGATCTTGTCGACCAAGCGTTCATAACCGCCGACAACTATGCGGAAGCCAGCACACTACCGGATCGCGTGGTCATGTTGGAGCGCGGAGCATCGGTCGAGTCGATCTATCTCAATCTTGAGAAGCCGCAATTCAAGGACCCTGCGGTTCGCCAGGCGCTCTACGCCGCAATAGATAGGAAAGCGATCCTCGAAGGACTTTATTACGGGGTCCACAACCCCACCGAGACCTTCATGCCGCAGAATTCCTATTACTACAATCCGAACCTGCCGGCGCAGGAGTTCAATATCGAGCGCGCGAGCCAGATTCTCGACGAGGCCGGCTGGGTACCCGGACCCGATGGAATACGAGTGAAGGACGGGGTGCGTCTGTCGTTCGCAAACTCCACCACCTCCGGCAACCACCTGCGCGAGCAGACGCAGCAGTTCTTGCAGCAGACGTTCGCCGAGATCGGGGTGGAGATGACCATTTCGAACCTGCCGGCCGCCGTCATGTGGGGTGATTTCTGGCTCAAATCGCAGTTCGAATCAGCTATCTCCGGTGTAACCAATGTCATCGCGGGCGACCCCGACGTTACCAACCGCCTGCACACAAAGGCGATCGTCGCGAAGGGCGGAAAGGGCTCGAACACCGGCCAATACTCCAACCCGGAGGTCGATGCGCTGCTCGACAAGGGTACCCGCACCTTCGATCGGGAAGAGCGTCGCGCCATCTATCTGCGTGTTCAGGAAATTGTTCGTCAGGATCTGCCGTTCCTGCCTCTGTTTGCCTACGCCAATGTGTTCGGCCGCAAGGCAGGGCTGGAGGGTTTCGAGGCAAATTCCAACACCCGCGTCGCATCCTGGCATGCCGCCGGATGGCATTGGAAGGACTGACATTCTTACGCCGCCGCCTTAGGGCGGCGGCGTGTCACCGGCGTCTTGAAAGGGGAGAGTTGAATGCGTGGCTTCCTGCTCAACCGGCTCTCGCAGAGCCTCATCCTGCTCCTGATCGTGTCGGTCATCGGGTTCGTTGTCCTGAACTTGTTACCGGGGGGGCCACTGGCGCAATTCGGGCTCGATCCCGGCATGACGCAGGACGATCTCGATCGCCTGAAGGAGCAACTAGGGCTCAATCGGCCGCTGTGGATGCAATATCTCGATTGGGCCTGGCGGCTTCTCCAGGGCGACTGGGGCAACTCCTTCCGCGATGGGGCGCCGGTGCTGTCGGTGATCGGCCGGCACGTCTTTGCCACGCTGTTGCTGATGGGCACATCCACCGCGATCGCAATCGCCATTGGCACCTGGATCGGCATCCGTGGCGCCACGCACCGCTACTCGCTGTTTGACCATCTGGCGACGGTTGGCGCCATGGTCGCGCTGTCGATCCCGACCTTCTGGTTCGGGCTCGTCGGCATCTACATCTTTTCGCTCAAGTTGGGATGGGTGCCTGCGGGCAACATGTACACCATCGGCGACGGCTCGGTGCTGAACTATCTGCACCACCTTATCCTGCCCAGCCTCGTGCTGTCGCTGGTGCATGTGGCGATCTGGAGCCGCTACATGCGCACCTCCACCCTCGACGCGATCAGCCAGGATTTCGTCAAGACTGCCCGCGCCAAGGGCCTGACCGAGCGCCGAGTCATAATGAAACACGTCGTTGGCAATGCACTGTTGCCGATGATCACGCTGGCAGGGGTGCAGCTTCCCAGCATCCTGACCGGCGCACTGGTGACGGAGACAGTGTTTACCTGGCCAGGCATGGGGCGGCTGTTCCTCGACAGCCTCGGCTACAGCGACTACCCGGTCGTGATGGGGCTGCTGATGTTCTCGGCCATCCTCGTCATCCTGGGCAACCTGATCGCAGACATCGCGGTGGCGATCGTCGACCCGCGCATTCGCCTGGGTTGAGCGCGCAATCTCACCCCTGACAGGAGGCAGCCACATGACCGCTCTCGTCGCAAATGCAGGACAAGGCCGCTGGTGGCGCAGCCGCACGGTGCGCCGTTTCACGAGTCATCATCTGGCGCTGCTGGGGGTGGCGATGATCACGCTCCTCACGCTGGCATGCGTCTTCGGCCCTCATCTTCTGCCCTATGATTCGCTCTACATCGATTTGCGCGCCCGGTTTTCCCCGCCGCTGACCGGCCACCATTATCTGGGGACAGACCCGCTGGGGCGCGATCTGGCAGCGAGATTGCTCATGGCGGGAAGGATCTCGCTGGCGGTGGCCTTCTTCGCCATGTTGCTGTCGACGCTGATCGGAACGCTCGTCGGCGTAATCGCGGGCTATCGCGGCGGCTGGATCGGCGCGGCGCTGATGCGCACGGTCGATGGCTTCCTGTCCTTCCCGTCGATCTTCCTGCTGCTGGCGCTTGCTGCGGCGCTGAAGCCGAGCCCGGCTATGGTCACCGTCATCATCGCGGTCACCAGCTGGATGGAGGTCGCACGAATTGTTGAGGCCGAGGTCCGCTCTCTGCGCGAGCGCGAGTTCGTCCTGGCTGGGCGCATGCTGGGATTGAGCGGCGCCCACATCATGTTCCGGGAGATCCTGCCCAACGCCATGGGACCGATCATTGTGGCCGCCACATTGACAGTTGCGCACGCGATCCTTCTGGAAGCCTATATCAGCTTCCTGGGCTATGGCATTCAGCCGCCGCTGGCCAGCTGGGGTAACATGCTGGAGGGGGCCCAGCAGTATCTGGCGAGCGCGCCCTGGCTGGCGATCATCCCGGGCGCCGCCATCACCATCGCAGTCACCAGCTTCAACTTTATCGGTGACGGACTGCGCGATGCGCTCGACGTGCGAGATGACCGTGTCTGATCTCGTCAGCAAACGCGACCCACTGCAGATCCTAAAAACGCAACGGGAAGTAGCGCACGTGCATGAGGAGAAAGTCGCCGACAAGAACACGCCCTACTGGTGGGAAGCCGCACCTGTCAGGCCGCTGCCGTCGCAGCCGCTGGCAAAGCGGCTCGATGTGGCAATCGTCGGCGCTGGCTATGCCGGGCTGTCCGCCGGGCTGGTGCTGGCGCGTGAAGGACGGTCAGTTGCGGCCTTCGATGCGATGAACCCCGGGGAAGGAGCTTCGTCGCGCAACGGCGGGATCACCAGCGGAAGCATCCGACCGAACTATGCGACGATCACCAGGCGCTTCGGCGAGGCAAAGGCGATGGCGATCGAGGCCGAGGGCAAGATCGCCCGCGAGTTCCTGTACGACTTCATCGAGACGGAAGGGATCGACTGCGATTTCCAGCTGGTCGGCCGGTTCATGGGTGCTCTCGGATACGACCAGTACGAGAAGATGGCCCGCGGCGCCGAGGCGCTGGCGAAGAGGCTGGGGATCGAATCCTACGCTGTTCCGCATGCCGAGCAGTGCAACTACATCGGCACCGACTTCTACCGCGGCGGCATGGTTCGGATGGACATTGGCGGTTTGCACCCGGCCAAGTTGCACGCCGAGCTCCTGCGGGTGGCCTTGGCTTCCGGGCTGACGGTCCACTCACGAACGCCCGTGATTTCCATCGAGAAAGATGTGTCCGGGTTCCGTGTCGCGACATCGGCCGGGACTGTGCAGGCTCGGCAGGTGCTGGTCTGCACCAATGGATATACCGATGGCGGCGCGCCCTTCCTGCGCCGCCGCCTGGTGCCGGTCCGCAGCCGGATCATCGTCACCGAGGAACTTCCGCCTGAATTGATGGCGCGGCTGATTCCCAAGCTGATGATGATGGGCGAGAATCGGGAGCTGGGCTTCTACTATCGTCCTTCACCCGACGGCACGCGCATTCTGCTCGGTGGGCGAGACAGCTCCCGCGGCAACAGCGATCCGACAGCCCCGACGCTCCGCCTGCGTAACGGTCTGATAGAAATTTTCCCGGAGCTGGAGAAGGTTCGCCTTTCGTACAGCTGGTTCGGCAACGTGGCCATGAACCGCGACATGCTGCCCCGCATCTTTGAAAAGGATGGCGTGGTCTATGCGACCGGATTCTGCGGTTCGGGTGTGGTCTGGGCGCCGTGGGTCGGTATGCGCGCGGCCCACAAGCTCATGGGCCATGCCGACAAGGCGCGTTCGGCCTTCGACTTCCGGCCGCCCGCGGCCGTCCCGTTCTATCGCGGCAATCCCTGGTTCATGCCGGCGATCATCAAGGGCTATGCGCTGCAGGACACGATCGCCTGGTGGCGGGCCCGCCGCTGAGAAGCTGAAGGGCAGTCTCTCGAGCCCGGCCCGACGGTCGTGGCCACAAGGACAAGCATCACATGCACTATATCTCCACGCGCGGCTATCCCGAACGCAGGTCGTTCTGCAAGATCCTGCTTGAAGGCCTTGCGCCGGACGGCGGGCTGTATGTACCGGAGACTACCCTCGTGTGGATATTGCGGCGCTGGATCGGTGGCGTGGCTTGTCCTATCCCGAGCTCGCCTTCGAGATCCTGTCGCTCTACATCGACGACATTCCGCCGGCCGAGCTGAAGGCGATTTGCGAGCGGACCTATACGCCGGCGATCTTCGGAACCGACGAGATCGCGCCGGTGCGGCCGCTTGAGGCGGGCGTCTACGTCCAGGAGCTGTCGAACGGTCCCACGCTGGCGTTCAAGGACATGGCGATGCAGCTGCTCGGCAACCTGCTCGAGTACGAGCTGGCGCGCCGGCACGAGGAGCTCAACATCCTCGGGGCGACCAGCGGCGACACCGGCAGCGCGGCGGAATACGCGATGCGCGGCAAGAAGGGCGTGCGAGTCTTCATGATGTCGCCCCACGGGCGGATGAGCGCCTTTCAGCAGGCGCAGATGTTCAGCCTGCAGGACGACAACATCCACAACATCGCCATCGAGGGGGTGTTCGACGATTGCCAGGACATCCTCAAGGCCGTGTCGCGCGATCCGGAGTTCAAACGGCGCTTTAAGATCGGCGCGGTCAATTCGATTAATTGGGGTCGATTGGTCGCGCAGGTTGTCTATTACTTCTACGGCTACTTTCAAGTGACCGAAGACAGCTCGACCCACGTCGACTTTACCGTCCCTTCGGGGAACTTCGGAAACATCTGTGCCGGTCATGTCGCGCGGATGATGGGGCTCCCGATAGCCAGGCTCGTGATTGCGACCAACGAGAACGACGTGCTCGATGAGTTCTTCCGCACCGGGGTGTATCGCGTGCGCGGCCGGGCGGACACCCATGAGACATCGAGCCCTTCCATGGACATTTCCAAGGCCTCGAACCTCGAGCGTTTCGTGTTCGACATGCTCGGTCGCGACGCCGTCCGGACGAGATCACTGTTCGACGACCAGCTCCGGGAGCGAGGATCGTTCGATCTTGGTGGCGATCCCGCCTTCGTCGAAGTGGCGACACGCTTCGGCTTCCGCAGCGGCAGCAGCACCCATGCCGACCGGCTGGCGACGATCCGCGACACGTGGCGACGCCACGACACCTTGATCGATCCCCACACTGCGGATGGCGTGAAGGTCGCGCGCATGCACGCCGTCCCCGAGACGCCGATGGTCGTGCTCGAAACCGCGCTGCCGATCAAATTTGCCGGGACGATCAAGGAGGCTTTAGGCCGCGAGCCGGATCGGCCGCAACGGTTCATCGGCATAGAAGACTTGCCGAAGCGGTTCAAAGTCCTTCCAGCCGATGCACAGACCGTAAAGAACTACGTCGCCGAGATCGTGTTGGTTCCGGCTGAATGAAGGGTAGCTTTCGGCGACCGAGGAACTGTCTCAGCCATGGCTGTATTTACGGAACTGTCATTCGACGAGGTCGCAGCGTTCTTTCGGGCGCTGGGTCTAGGCGGGCCTCGTTCCGTTCGCGGTATCACGAGCGGAATTGAGAACACCAACTACTTTGTCGATACCGATGCGGGAGAGTATGTGCTCACGTTGTTCGAGCGCCTCACGTTCGAGCAATTGCCGTTCTACCTCCATTACATGAAGCACCTCGCTGCCCGGGGAATGCCTGTCCCGGATCCGGTTGCCAGCGTCGACGGAGAAATCCTTCACGCGCTGAAGGACCGACCTGCAGCGGTCGTGAACAGGCTTCCGGGCGCGAGCGAGACAGCCCCTGTCGCCGCGCACTGCCGCTCTGTCGGGGAGGTCCTGGCGCGGATGCACCTGGCCGGGAGCGATTTCCCACGACAACAGGCCAACCCGCGGGGCCTGGCGTGGTGGAACGAGGTGGCGCCGGTGGTCGGCCGCTGCGTGGCCGATGGACAGCGGTCGCTGCTCGCGAGCGAACAGGCCTTTCAGAATCAGATTGCCACGTCCTCCACCTACGAGCAACTTCCCAAGGGGCCGGTGCACGCCGATCTCTTTCGCGACAACGCGCTGTTCGACGGGGGTCGGCTGACGGGCGTCTTCGATTTCTATTTCGCGGGATGCGACGCCTTGCTGTTCGACATTGCCGTTTGTCTCAACGACTGGTGCGTCGATGACTGCACCGGCCGTCAACGCGATGACCGGGCCGCCGCATTCCTGGGCGGCTATGAGTCCGTTCGCGCGCTTGCGCCGGCCGAACGCGCATTGCTTCCCGCAATGCAGCGGGCGGGAGCATTTCGTTTTTGGCTATCGCGTCTCTGGGATCTGCACCTGCCTCGCAAAGCAGCGCTCCTCAACGCACATGATCCCAGCCACTTCGAGCGCATCTTGCGCGTGCTTCGCGGAGAGATCGCATGAGTAAGACAGCCCAGATTGAATCATTGGAGATAGGAAGGATGACGCCGACTCTAGAAAGCCGCCTTCGCGATCTTCTTGCGCAAATCGAGGCGGATGGCCTCTACAAGGCGGAGCGGGTGATAAGTTCGACGCAGTCTGCCGAAATCGAGGTCGGCGGGCGCGAGGTGCTGAATTTCTGCGCCAACAACTATCTCGGCCTTGCCGATTCGGAAGAGCTGCGCGCGGCCGCCAAGGCGGCGCTCGACCGCTACGGCTACGGCATGGCCTCGGTGCGCTTCATCTGCGGCACGCAGGAGGAGCACAAGGAACTGGAGGCGCGGCTGTCGCGCTTCCTCGGGACGGAGGATGCGATCCTCTATTC
>NZ_RZSW01000165.1:0-11238 GCF_003997375.1 Mesorhizobium sp. M5C.F.Ca.IN.020.29.1.1
CCCTGCTTCTTGAGCGAGGTGGCCGACGCGTTCCAGGTCATGGCGGCGACAAGCTGGCCACTCGCCAGCGCCTGTTCGACCGAGGTCATGTCGGTGGTGTAGTTCGAGAGCAGCGGGCGCTGCTCGCGCAATTTTTCCGCGACCTTGTCCATCTGCTCTGGCGTCATGTCGAACGGATTGACGCCGGCGAGAAGCGCCGCCACCACCGGCGTGTCGTGGACGGCGTCGATCGTCGCCATGCGCCCGGCGTACTGCTTGTCCCACAAAAGGTTCCAGCTCGGTTCCGGGTTCTTCACCAGATCGGTGCGGTAGAGGATCGAGGTGTTGCCCCAGTCCCACGGCACCATCCAGACCTTGCCGTCGCCGGCCTGCAGGTCGGGCAGGTTCTTGAAGACCGGAAAGATCGAATCCCAGTTCTTGATGCGCTTGGTGTCGATCGGCTGCAGCAGGCCTTCCTTGTTCCAGCGCGCCACCTTGTCGTAGCACGGATGCGCGACATCAGGGCGGAAGCCGGCCTTGACCTTGGTGAAGGCGTCATCATCGTCGCCGAACATCGAGGCCTCGACGCCATCGGGGTGTGCGGCGAGGAAGCTCTTGTTGAACTCGGGCAGTTCGTAGCCCGACCAGGTGAAATATTGCAACTTGTCGGCCGCAAGCGCGACGGTCGACGAAAGCGCCAACGCGAAGGCTGCCAATCCGGCTTGGACTGTCTTGCGATTTATCGATTTCAGGTCGAATGCCATTGCAGTTCTCCTCTTTCGGTTTCTTCTGGTTTGGACAGGTCGGCGGGCACCGGCCGTTGGGCGGTGGCGAGCCCGCGATGGCGCAGGATTTCGGCAATTGCCGCGATGACGAATGACACGGCCAGGATGGCCGTGCCCAGCGCCATGACGGTCGGCAGCGACTTGGGGAATCGCAGCTGGCTCCAGATGTAAAGCGGCAGCGTCGGCTCGGTGCCGGCGAGGAAGAAGGCGACGATGAACTCGTCGAAGGAGGTCAGGAAGGCCAGCATGAACGCTGACACAATGGCGGGCAGGCTGAGCGGCAGCATGACCCGTCTGAATGTCGTCCAATCGGAAGCGCCGAGATCGAGCGCGGCCTCGCGGATCGTCTTCGGGATAGCAGCGAAGCGGCTTTTCATGATCACCACCGTCGTCGGCAGCGCCACCAACATGCGGCCGAGCACGATGGCAGTGCGTGACGGCCCGAAGCCAATGAGGTTGACCAGTATCAGCAGCGAGATGCCGACGATCACGCCGGGGATCAGGATCGGTAGTCGCGCGATGGCGCTGATCGTGGCGGCAAGCGGCGAGCGGCCGTACAGGTCCATATAGGACACTGTGATGCCGCAGAGCGTCGCGCCGGTGGCGGCAGTTGCACCGATGACGAGGCTGTTCCCAAGCGCGCCGGAGAGCGCCGAATTGCCGAACAGCGTCGCATACCATTCCAACGTGAAGCCTTGCAGCGGAAACGCCGCCTGGATCGAATTGTTGAAGGAAAACAGCGGGATCAGCAGTATCGGCAAGTACAGGAACACCAGATAGGCAAGGACATAGGCGCCCAGCCAACCGCCGCCCTGCTTTGCATCGATACGCGCCGTGTTCATGTCCGGCTGCCAAATCTGCGGTCGGCGGAACGCACCATCAGCACCACGGCAAGGATGACCAGCATGACGGCGACGGCGAGTGCGGCGCCGAACGGCCAGTCATTGGCCTTGCCGAACTGGGCCTGGATCAGCGAGCCGATCATGGTGCTGGCAGGGCCGCCGACCAGCGCCGGAGTGACGTAGTCGCCGACCGTCGGCACGAAGACGACGAGAGCAGCCGCCAGCACCCCCGGCATCGAATTCGGCAGCACGACGCGGCGGAAGCTGGTGAACGGTCTGGCGCCGAGGTCGGAAGCGGCTTCGAGCAGCGATTTCGGGATCGTGTCCAGCGCCACATAGATGGGCAGGATAGCGAACGGCGCATAGGCGTGAGCCAGCGTGACGACGACGGCGGCGGGCGTGTTGAGAAACGCCAGTGTCGGTTCGGACCAGATGCCGCTTTCGACGAGCGCCGAGTTCAGCACGCCATTATAGGCAAGCACGATCTTCCAGGCGAAGACGCGCAGGAGATAGCTGGTCCAGAACGGCAGCGTCACCAGAAACAACAGCAGCCCGCGCCGCCGTCCGGCGTGGAAGGCAAGGTAGTAGGCGACGGGATAGGCGGTGACGACCGTTGCCAGCGTTACCAGGCCGGCAATGGCCAACGAGCGCAGCGTTACCGTCCAGTACAGAGGATCGGACGCCACCGTGATGAAATTCGCAAAGGTGAAACCGGCGCCCAGCAGCGAACCGTCATTGCCGCGAAAGGCGAGGAAAAGTACGAGACCAAGCGCAAACAGGATCAGGAAGAAGGTGACCAGCCCGCCCGGCAGCAGCATGGCAAACCGGAAACCCGTCGAGGACCGGGCCTCCGGCAGTGGCTGCCTTGCAACGATGGTCGACATCGCATGACCATCGGAATGTGAAATCCCATAAATTTTATCATAGTTATGAAACTGTCAAGGAGATTCCTACGCCGGTATGGAATCAGCGCTCGAGTGCATCCAGCGTACGATACCAAGCGATCGTCGCGGCGACGCCGACCTGCCGAAAGACGTGGAACGGTATCGGCCGGATCGGCGAGACCGGGAACGGCAATTGCCTGGCGTCGCCACTCGCCAGATAGCCGGCAATGCGCTCGCCAAGCGCGGTCATCAGGCCGACGCCACGGCCCTGGCAGCCGACCACGGCCATCAGGCCCTGCTCGGGCTCGTGAATATGCGGGAGGTGATCCGGCGTCATCGCCACCCGGCCAAACCAGCGCTTTTCGATGCCGACGCCGGATAGCCCGGGATAGAGCCGGAGCAGCGCGCGCTCGAGATGCGCCCAGTCACCTTCGCTGGTCGGCTGCGCCATCCGGCCGCGCCCGCCAAGCACCAGCCGCCCGTCGGCACTCTTGCGGTAATAAACGAGGATGCGGCGCGAATCCGATACCGCCTGCCCCTCCGGCAGAATCCCGGCCGCCAGATCGGCCGGCAGCGGCGCTGTCGCGATCTGGAAGGAGCGCAGCGGAACGATCGTCTCGGCGAGACCGGGGAGCAGATCGCCGGTATAGGCGTTCGTCGCCAGAATGACCGTCTTCGCCTGCAATTCGGCGCCGCCCTCCGTCGAGATACGCCAAAGGCCGGCGTTCTTATCGAGGCGCACCACCTTCTGGTGCTCGGCGATCTTCACGCCCGCGGCCGAGGCGATTCGTGCCAGTTCCGACGTGTAGGCAAGCGGATCGATCACGCCGGCGCGGCGGTCGAGCCAGCCGCCGAGATAGCCCTGCGCGCCGGTCAACGCGGCGATCTCGGTCTGGCTCAGAAGCCGGACATCGGCGCCGCGGTTCCGCCACTGCCGGTCCCTGTTCACCGCCGCCTTCAGCGCCGTCTCGGTGTGCGCTGCCTGGATCCAGCCGTTGCGAACGAACGGCACCGCCAGTTTCTCGTCGCGGATCAATTCGAAGACGGCGTCCGCCGTCGAGGCGGCAAAATTGACGAGGATCTCGCCGCGTTCGGGGCCAAAATGCTCCAGCAGCCATTCCGGATCATATTTCAGGCCGGGGATCACCTGGCCGCCATTAAGGCCCGATGCGCCTTCGCCGACCTCGCCGGCTTCCAGCACCTGCACGGCAAAGCCGAACCGGGCTGCATGCAAGGCAGTCGACAAGCCCATGATGCCCCCGCCGATGATGACGACATCGACGGGTTTACCGCCGACAAGCGCCTGGGGTGCGGCGGCCGATTGCGGCTTCTGCCAGATCGGATCGGAAAACGGTGCGGGCAAGGATCACCTGGGGTGCAGTTCGTTGTGAAAATCCTAGTCACCATTTCATGATTTTGAAAGCTCGTTTCCGCTTCGCAATCGGGACACAAAACTCGCCTTGAGGACGGGATAGACCTTTGGCCGGAATTTGTTGAAAGTGCCGCCGCCGCTGGCCAAGCTCTTTGTGAACCATTGGTCCGGCAGCAACGACCGTCGCAGCAGAACCAGACAGCAGAGGACCGTAGCCATGACGAAGACCACTCTCCTGCCCAACGAGGGCCTCTTCATCGGCCGCGCCCGGACAAGCGGTAGGTCCCATCCGCTGGTGGTCACGGTGCGCGACGGCACGGTGTTCGACATCACGTTGAGCATGGCACCAACCGTGCGCGACGTCTGCGAGATGCCAGACCCGGCAGGGTACGTCCAAGCGGCCAGAGGCGAACCGATCGGATCACTTGATGCGATCGCCGCCAACAGTTTCCAGGCCGCGCGCGATTCGCAAAAACCGTACCTGCTTTCTCCGGTCGACCTGCAGGCGGTCAAGGCGTCGGGCGTCACCTTCGTCGTCAGCCTGCTCGAACGGGTCATCGAGGAGCAGGCGCGCGGCTCGGCGGAAAAAGCCGACGCCATTCGCGCCGACATTGCCGGGCTGATCGGTCACGATCTGTCGAAGCTCAAGCCCGGCTCGCCGGAGGCGATGGAGATCAAGGCAAAGCTCATCCAGCGAGGCGCCTGGTCGCAATATCTGGAGGTAGGCATCGGCCCTGATGCCGAAATCTTCACCAAATGCCAGCCGATGGCGTCGGTCGGCTTCGGCGCCGATGTCGGCCTGCATCCGGTTTCCACCTGGAACAATCCGGAGCCGGAGATCGCCATGATCGCCGCCAGCAGCGGCAAGATCGTCGGCGCGACGCTCGGCAACGACGTCAATCTGCGCGACGTCGAAGGGCGCTCGGCGTTGTTGCTCGGTAAGGCCAAGGACAACAACGCCTCGGCCGCGCTCGGCCCATTCATCCGCTTGTTCGACGCGACATTTTCCATCGATGACGTGAAGCAGGCCATCGTGCGTCTAAAGGTCGAGGGCGAAGACGGTTTCTCGCTGGAGGGCGCCAGTTCGATGGCCGAGATCAGCCGCTCGCCGGAAGAGCTGGTCGCCGCCGCCATGGGTCCGCATCACCAATACCCGGACGGGCTGGCGCTTTATCTCGGCACCATGTTCGTGCCGTCGAAGGATCGCGGCGAAAAGGGCAAGGGCTTCACGCACCAGGTCGGCGATATCGTCACCATCTCGTCCGAGAAATTCGGCGCCCTGATCAACCGGGTGCGGCTGTCGCCCGACTGTCCGCACTGGAGTTACGGCGCCAGCCATTTGATGCGCGATCTCGCCAGCGCCAACCTCATCTAGGTTCCCGCGCAGCCTGCGAGGTTAGATTTCTCGGCGCTCGAATTGAGGGGCCTCGCTCGGAAAATATCAGCCAAACTGATGCAATCTGATGGGACCGCTGATGGCGCCTTGTCGCGCGCCGACTACCACTGGCAAATGGAGGCTTGCCATATGTCGAAAAAGCGGATGCTCTGATGCATCCAGGTCGGCGCTGGCAGAAATACGATCAGGGTTTGTCGTGATCGTCGTCGGAGGTGGAGGAAGTTTTCAAATGGGAGGAAATCAAATGCTGACAAGGCTACGACTATTTGTATTCGGCTTGATCGTGGCGCTGGCCATTCCGGCGGCGGCACAGGCCAAGACCTTCTACTGGATTTCGCATGGCGGCCCGGCCGATCCGGTCTGGACCTACTTCCTCGCCGGCGCCAAGCAATGGGCGACGGACACCGGTAACACCGTCAACACCTCGTTCCACAATGGCGACGTGTCGTCCCAGCAGGAGGCGGTTCGCGCGGCCATCGCTGCAAAGGCCGACGGCATCACCACCACCAGCCCCGACCCGGGCAGCCTTATCGAGCTCGCTAGGGAAGCACGGGCGGCAAACATCCCGATCATCAACTTCAACACGCCCGATCCGAAGGCGGACTTCAACGCCTATGTTGGCGGCGACAACGTCACCTTCGGCAGGAACTGGGCGCAGTATCTGGTCGACAAGGGTCTGGTGAAAAAGGGCGATTTTGTCTGGATGCCGGTGGAAATCCCGGGCGCCACCTATGGCGTTCAGGAAGAAGAAGGCATCAAGAGCGTGTTCGAGCCGCTCGGCATCACCTATGAAATCACCGAAGCCACGCTCGACCAGGCCGAAGCGATCAACCGTATGGTCGACTACCTCACCGCTAACAGGACCAAGGTCAAGGCGATCATCGGCCTCGGCGATCTGGTGACCGGCTCGATCAAGCGGGTGTTCGACCAGGCCGGCATCAAGCCGGGCGAAATCCCGGTCGTCGGCTGGGGCAACTCGCTCGACACCACCCAGGAGGTGCTGACCGGCTACGTCAATGCCGCACAATGGCAGGATCCGCAGGCGACCAGCTATGTGGCGCTTTCGATCGCCAATATGGCCGCCAGCGGCATTCCGCCCGGCTTCGACGTGATCACCGGCGCACTGTACGAAAAGGACACGGCGCAGGTCTACGACGACATCCTGTCCGGAAAATAAAACCGCGATCGGGATGGTCGCGGCACGCCTGCCGCGGTCGTCCCCATCATTCCGCCGAGCCTCGAACCGCCTTACGCGGTGCCGGGCTTGGCCAGTCCCAACCATGTCGCGGGTCCAACGTGGAAAACAGTTCCATCATCCAACGCTCGATCGCCAGGCCGGAATTCGGGCCCTTCGTGCTGCTCGTCGTCGAGCTCGCCGTGTTCTGGGGGTTCAACCACGACTTCCTGTCGCCGCAGAACATCAGCAACATATTGGCCTTCACGGTCGAGCTTGGCCTGATTGCGCTGGCGATGACGCTGTTGATGACTTCGGGCGAATTCGACCTCTCGGTCGGATCGCTGTTCGGCTTCTCGCCAGTCTTGATGTGGACGCTCTTCAACAGCGGCCTCACCTCGCTGGAAGCTGGCTTCGTCGTGGCCCTGCTGGTTGCCGCCTTCATCGGGCTGGTCAATGGCTGGTTCGTGACGCAACTCAAGATTCCATCCTTCCTGGTGACGCTCGGCATGCTGCTGGTCGTGCGCGGCACCGCTCTGTTCGTCACCAGCGGATTTCCGCAACGCACCTGGAGCGCCGAAGGCAGCTGGCTTGCCGAGGCATTGGTCGGCGATTTCTTCATCGGGCCGTTCCGCATCTACATGTCGCTGTTCTGGTTCATCGCAGCAGCGATCGCACTCGGCTACGTGCTGACGCAGAGCCGGACCGGCAACTGGATCCAGGCGGCCGGCGGCAACCCCAATGCGGCAAGGGCGCGCGGCGTCAATGTCAGCGGCGTCAAGATCGGCCTGTTCATCCTGTCGTCGATCATGGCCTCGCTTGCCGGCGTCATCAGCTCGCTGCGCACCTCGGCGGCCAACCCGAACAGCGGCACCGGCTACGAGCTCGAAGTCATCGCCATGGTGGTGATCGGCGGCACGGCGCTGACCGGCGGACGCGGCACCATTATCGGTACCGTGCTCGGCATCCTGATCCTGCGCGTGATGCGCAACGGCATCGTGCTGATCGGCGTGCCAGGGCTTGCCTACAACATCTTCATCGGCGCGATCATCCTCGGCATGATGGCGCTCCACTCATGGCTGGAACGCCGACATCAGGCGGGGACTTGAACCATGGCCGAACCGCTTGTCCGCATGGAAAACATCCGCAAGTCCTACGGCCGTGTGCAGGCGCTGGTAGACGCCAATTTCCATGTCAATGAAAGGGAGATCGTCGGTCTGCTCGGCGACAATGGCGCCGGCAAGTCGACGCTGATCAAGGTGCTGTCGGGTGCGGTTCCGCTGACCAGCGGCGAGATCTTCATCCGCGGCAAGAAGGTGGACTTCCGCAGCACCAGCGACGCCATCGCCCACGGTATCGAGACGATCTACCAGGACTCGGCACTGGTCACGCAATTGTCGATCGCGCGCAATCTGTTTCTCGGGCGCGAGCCGATCAAGCCGCCGCGTTTCCTCAACCGCATGGACCAGGAAGCAATGAACGTGGTCGCCCGCGACCTGCTCAAGCAGGTCGGCATCTCGAAGAACATCCCGCCGACCACGCCGATCGGCTCGCTCTCCGGCGGTGAGCGGCAGGCCGTGGCGATCGCGCGCGCCATGCATTTCGACAGCGACTTGATCATCCTCGACGAGCCGACCAACAATCTCGGCGTCGCCGAGACGCAAGGTGTGCTGAGCTTCGTGCGCAGCGCCCGCGATTCGGGGCATTCCTGCATCTTCATCGCCCATAACATCCACCATGTCTTCCAGGTGGTCGACCGCATCGTCGTGATGCGCCGCGGCAAGGTGGTTGCCGACGATATCGATCCGAAGAACACCAACGTCGCGGAAGTCGAACGGATCATCACCGGCATGTCTGACAAGGAGATCCACGACGCCATCGTGCAGGGGAAGCAACCGCAGGGCTGAGTGGCCAGCTGGAAGCCGGGTTGGCCGTATCTCTGGCACAGGATCGCATCGGCTCCTATGACTGCGACAATGAAAGCCACCGTTGCCGACATCGCCAGAAGCTGCGGGCTGTCGACCGCGACGGTCGACCGGGTGCTGAACAACCGGCCAGGCGCCAGCGCGGCCAACCGGCAGCGCGTGATGGAGGCGGCCAAGCAGCTTGGCTATTTGCCGGTCGTGGATCAGGTCACGCTGCCCTCGCGGCCGGCGCATCTCGAGTTCTTCCTGCCGATCGGCACCAATGCCTTCATGATGGATCTGGCAAATCATATCGAGGATTATGCGGCACGCCTGCCGCTTGTCGCCTCCTGCCGGATCCACAAGCTCGCAGGCATCTCGCCGAACGCGTTGCAGGCGGCGGTCGAAAACCTCTCGCTCAAGGCAAACGGCGCCGGCGTCATCGCGATCGATCATCCGAGAACGCGCAACATCCTGCGCGAGATCGTCGAGGCCGGCATCCGCCTCGTCACGCTGGTGTCGGACGTTCCGGGCGCACCGCGAGCGGCCTATGTCGGCATCGACAACCGTGTGGCCGGGCGCACCGCAGCGCTTTTGATGGGACGTTTCGTAGGCGGGCGCACGGGCCATCTGGCGATGGTCGTCGGCTCACGCTCCTACCGCGGGCATGAGGAACGTGAAATGGGCTTTCGCTCCGTGCTCAGCGAGGAGTTCCCCAATTTGACCGTGACCAGCGCCGTCGAGATCAACGACGAGCCTGACATCAGCTACACCGCGACGATGAAGGCGCTGCACAACGAGCCGGAACTGCTCGGCATCTATTGCGTCGGCGCCGGGCGTTCGGGCGTGGCGAAAGCGCTGCTGGAAGCCAAGCCGCAAAGGAAGCCGGTGTTCATTTGCCACGACCTGACGAGGGCGACACGCGGCTATCTCGTCGACGATCTGCTCGATGTCGTCATCGACCAGAATGCACGACTAATCGCCGAGCAATCGGTCATTCGCCTGCTCGGATCGATCGCTTCCTCGGCGCCCTATCTGACGCGAAAATTCATCGAGCCGCGCCTGATCTTCAAGGAAAACGTTCCGGTCCAGTGATGCCGCGCAACGGCCACCGTCGGTTGCCCGAATGGCTAAAATTCGGTTGATACCGCAAATCTGCACATCTGCTATGCAGCTTTCGTTGTTGCCGAATCATTGGGCAACCGCTAGTTTCGCAGGTGTCGGCCATCTACTCCTCCCAGATGCGATGCCGACGCTGAGTGCGGTACACCTCCTCCCGTGCCGTATTCGAAATCAAGCCCGCTGCCACCTCCTCCCGGCAGCGGGTTTTTTTGTTCCGGCTCCGGATGTTGGGCAAAGGCTGAGGTCACGAAGATCACCGGACACCTTGATCGGCGTCGAACGACCAATACGGGCGATGGTCACCGGCTTGTTCGGGAGCCGTCACCAGGGGTGATGCCGCCGGCATATTCGCCAGCAAGGGTGTTGCAGCCGCGATCAGCGGATCCGTCGGAATCCCGTCACACTTGTCACTCTCACCAATTCGCTATCGGTTCTATCCTGCCTCTCCAACAAGCAGCAGGTAGCGCCGGGAATGGTTCGGCGACAGACCGGCAAAGGAGAAGCGCGATGACGGCTCGTCCGAACGGACAAAAGAGCATTCGGCGGCGCGGCTCGCAATGAACACGCTTCCGATCGTTTCGCCGCTTGCGAGACTATCTGGCCGCAGCGCCCCGGAAAGACGCGATCAGGCCTTCCGCCATGCGGACAAATTGCGCGCTGGGGCCTTCGGCTCCGACGCTTTGAAGGCTGACACGGGCGCCTTCAAGCAGCAGCGACAATGTATCGGCGAGAAGCTCTGCCTGGCCGATGCCGGCGTCCCGGCACAGGCCGACCAAACGGTCGCGCTGGGCCTGCTTGAGTTCCTTGATCACCCGACGGGCCGGATGGTCGGTCTCGCTCAACTCGATGGCGGCGTTCGCCATGTCGCAACCGCGGCCGTCCACCATCAGGCAATCGGCCGCCATCCGAACCCAGGCGTGCAGCTGCGCAAGCTTGTCGCCCGGATGCTCGGCCTCGAACTTTTGCCACATCGCGTTGGCGCTGCATGCGGTCGCCCGCAGGCACTCGATGACCAGATCGTCCTTGGACTCGAAATGACGGTAGAGCGTCATCTTGTTGGTACCGGCGGCCTCAGTGATCGCGTCGACACCGACGCCCTTGATGCCATGCTTGTGGAACATATCCCGTGCCGTCTCCAGGATGCGATCCCGGGGGCGGATTCGTTCCGCAGTGCCGTCTTCCATCAAAACCTCCTTGGTTTCCGGTTTTCCGGAAAATCCCTCGGCACACCTCTTGACTAGGGTGTTACCGGTCTGTAACTTCTAGATGTTACTTACTGGTAACACCCCCATTGCCTCGTGTCAATCTCGCAGGCGCCTGTGAACAGCCTCCGCCGAATCGGCCCAGGCATGAAACTGCGCACCCAGGCGACTTTGGCCGCGAACAGAAAGACCACCCGATCTGCGGCGTCCACCGCAGATGCAAGCCAGGAGCCGCTACGATGTCGCAGCGCAAGGATTTGACGATCGACGAAGTTGTGAAGGATCCGATGATCCGAATGCTGATGAAGGCCGACCGTGTCGACCCGCGCTCTTTCGAGACAATGCTGCGTACCCTTGCGGATACGCAAGGCCGCAGCCGCGAGGCGCCGCCTCGTTTCCTGGAAGACCCGGGGCAAAGCCGCAGCCGACGGCTGTCCAGAGTGGCCAAGGCCTTCGGCCAGGCGAGAGCATCGGGCGAGGCGTACGTGTCATGGTAAACTTCTTCATCCACCGACCGATCTTCGCATCGTCGATCGCCATCATCATGATGCTCGCCGGGGCGATCTGCTATTTCCTGC